>NZ_JBEZLM010000020.1:109041-188943 GCF_040652095.1 Streptomyces sp. NPDC048290 | reverse complement strand
ACCCGCGCCCCCGGGTGTGGCCCCCCCCCCGCCCGGCGGGCCGGTGGGGGGTGGCCCCCCCCCCGCCTCTCTGTCAGTGGCTGCTGACGTCGCTGTTGTCAGCCGCCCGTTCTCCGTGGTGTGACCGGTGGTCAGCAGCCTCGCCAGGACGAGATGCGGTCGTTGGCGGCATCTCCCACGTTGGGCCGCGAGTCGCCGGGGGCCACGATCGCGAGGAGTTCCCCGCCGTAGTTCGAGTGCTGGTAGAAGCAGATCTGTGACCCGGTGCGGTTCCAGATGGACGTGGTCCGGTCGTTCATCGTGGAGCCCACGTTGGCGAGGTTGACGCCGCCGACCACGAACGCGCCGTCGTAGTTGCTGTTGTCCCATACGCACACGGAGTTGCCGGGACAGTCACGGTAGTCGGCGCTCGCCGGTGTCGCGCCGGTGAGGACCACGGCGGTGGTCAGACAGGCTCCGGCGATCACGCTGGCTACGGTGGACTTCTTCGACTTCATCGGAATTGCCTTTCTCTCGCTGGTCGGTATGCCACCTGTGTGCGGGAGAATCCGCAGCAGAAGTGGCGTGCTTCGCCCTGCTGACGTGTCGTCAGGAAGGCGCTTGGATAGCGTTTCTGCGAGAAAAGATGAGCGTGACGGAAGGCAACCGCCATGCTCTCTCCCCGTTTACATGCTGCGTGCCGCTTCCTGCAATACGGCACGGGTGGTCCAGCATTTTTTTCCTGCACTGCCTGGATGCCGGTGGGGCGTCCGGGCGGCGCCAGACGGACAGTAGTCGGAATCTCGGATCATTGTCCAGCGGTTCATAACGGCGCTGTTTGTGATGGCCAGTTCTCGTCCAAACGCCCCGAAGGTCAGCGCAACCTCGCGGCATGGAATTCAGGTTGAGCGGTCTCGGTGACGCAGGCTGAGATTCGGATATGAGAGGGCAAAGAAATCGCCTTCCCTGCCCGAGGGTTCCGCGCGCCGCGTTGACATACGATCCGGCACGCGAGGTGGACATGCGGGCGCGGAGGTGGAGTCCTGGTGCGGTGACCAGGCCACTTCTGGGGCACATCGGGCTGATGGCGCGGGGCATGACCGTGCCTCAGACAGCTCCCCTTACGGCGTCAGGAATTACCCTCTGCCGCACATTCATCTGACCGGCGCACCCTATAAAGCCCTAAATAATCGCCCCTGTTGGGCGCATCACAAATCGCCCGGCCGGAGTTTTCCGGCTGGGCGATTTATGATGCGGCGTGGGGTGCTGTTTTGGTTCAGAAAAGCGCGCGACGCGCAAAGCGAGATACGCGAGCGGGATACGCAAAGCGGGACGCGCCTTGATTCTTGGTCACCTCGGAAATCAAGGAGGATGCTCGTCCTCGCGGGACGGCATGAGGGCGATCGGGCCTTTGCCGTCAGGCCCGGCCGTTTCCAGGATGTCCATACGCCCTCTTCTCTGTGCGTGCCTAGTGCGGAGATGGTGAACGCCTACTAGGTTCAGCACAACGGACGGGCCATCCGTATCGGTTCAACGCGAGGGGTGAATCCTCTGGCTTCACCGTACATCGCGGTCATTCCAGCCAATGGCCGAGAATGCGCGAGAGGGCAAGAGGGTGAGCGAGTGCTGCCGGCTACTCCTCCTGGTAGCCGCTCGCCTGCAAGGTGAACAGCTGGGCGTACGTCCCCCCGTCCAGAACCAATGACTCGTGCGTGCCCTCCTCGGTGATCCGGCCGTCGGCCAGGACGACGATCCGGTCGGCGTCGCGGACCGCGCCCAGACGGTGGGAGATCAGCAGACTGGTGCGGTGGGCCCGATGGCGACGCAGCCGCAGATGGACGTCGTACTCGGCCTCGGCGTCCAGGCCGGAGCTGGGTTCGTCGAGGATGAGCAGGTCGGGTTCGTCGCGGACGAACGCCCGCGCCAGGGCGAGGCGCTGCCACTGGCCCCCGGAGAGGGAGGTGCCCGTTTCGTCGTCGTGCTGGGCTTCCCGGGCGTACATCCGGCTCAGCATGGTGTCGTAGCCGTGCGGGAGGCGGGACAGCATCTCGTGCACTCCGGCCCTGTTCGCCGCCGCGCGGATCTTGTGTGGCTCCGCGAACGTCTCGACGTCGCCGATGGCGATGTTCTCGGCGGCCGTGAGGTCGTAGGGGACGTAGTCCTGGAACACGGCGCCGAGGCGTCGGCGCAGTTGTGGAGCCGGGACCTGGCGGATGTCGACGCCGTCCCAGAGCACCGCGCCGCACGTCGGGTCGTAGAAGCGGCAGAGGAGTTTGACGAGGGTGCTCTTGCCCGCGCCGTTGTGGCCGACGAGAGCGACGGCCTCGCCGTGCGGGAGGAAGAGGTTGACTCCGCGGAGTATCCAGGGCTGGTTCTCGGCGTAGCGGAACCAGACGTCGCGGAACTCGACTCCCTTGCGCAGAGCGGGCAGGTGGTCCTGTGCGCACAGCGGGTGGGGCGGGTCCGCGAGGTCCGGGCCCGTGCGGACGACCGCGAGGTAGTGGCCCATCATCAGTACTTGCTGGTGGCCGTCGGCGAGGGAGCGGATGAGGCCGGACAGGGCGCCCTGCACGCCGACGACGGCGGCCACGAACAGGGACACCTCGCCGACCGTCAGCTCACCGCGCCGCGCCGCGAGTGCCGCCCAGATCAGACCCGTCCCGGCGACGAGTGCGCTGATCAGGGCGAGCAGGCTCTGGGTGAGGAATTCGCGGCGGTCCGTTCGGTGGGTCTCGGCGTCGGCGGTGCGGCGTTCCGCGAGCATCCGCTCCTTGAGGAAGCCGCTCGCCCCGAACAAGCGGATCTCCTTGGCCGCGTCCAGGCCGGAGAGCAGCATCTGGTAGAAGAATTCGCGCCGTTGGGCGGCGCTGACCCGCCATTCCGTGCGCGCCCGGCGACGGGAGAGCTTCAGCTCGGCGACCAGGGCCGGTAGGGCGCTCGCCGTGACCAGCACGGTCATGGTCGCGTCCACCGCGTACAGCGCGGTCAGGAAGCCGACGGTGGTGAGCGCGGCACCGCCGACCCGCAGGCCGCCGTCCACCAGGCGCCCGATCGACTGCCCGGCCGCTCCGCGCGCCATACGCAGCCGGTCCTGGAAGGCGGGGTTCTCGAACCGTGCCAGCCCGTGGAACGCGTTCACCGCGCTGTACAGCCGGTCCACCGCGCGCAGGCTCGCCGCACGCTGGAACCGCGCGGCGATGAACTGGCTCAGCAGCGGCAGCAGCGCCGCCACCAGCCCCGTGGCGGCCAGTCCCAGGGCCAGGGCGAGCAGTTGCGTTCCGGCGGCACCGGTGAGGTGGTCGAGGACGAGCCTGGTCAGCCAGGCCGTCACCACGGGAACCGCCGCCGTCACCGCCGTGAGGGCGACAAGCGCCGCCAGGTCCCGGGGCGCCGCCCGCCAGGCCAGGGCGGCGGCGCTGCGCACGGCGTCGGCGGCGGTCCTGGCGGTGAGCCTGTCCTGCGCCTCCCCCTTGCCGCTCACCCGGCCCGCCCGCCTCTCCCGGCCCGCCCGGCTCCCTCGGCTCACCCGGCTCGCCCTCCCCCTCATGCGCCCGCGCCCGCCCGGTCGTGCTCGCGGGCCGGTCGGCGCGGCAGGATGCGCCCCGTGTCCGCGACCCGGCCGTCCGCCCCCAGCTCGGCGTAGGCGGGCAGGCCCTGGAGGGCGAACGCCGTGGTGAGGTCGCCCCCCATGTCGGCGACCGCCACGCGAGCCACCGGGGCGAGGCGTTCCACGTACGGTGCGGGGTCGCCCGGTTCGTCGCCGTCCCGGACGACGACGGCGAGCACCTGGTCCCGGCCGTACTCGCGGGCCCGCTCCACCACATGCGGCAGGGTCTCCTCGCAGGCGGGGCAGTCCGGTGACACGAAGACGACCATGAGCCCGTCGGACAGGCTCTCGTGGGTGACGGGCCGCCCGTCGACGTCCAGGGCGGAGAAGGCACCGACCGGTGCACCGGCGGCGAGTCCCGAGACCCGGTCCCATTGATCGCCCGCCGGTGCGGCGGGACGCTCCCGGATTCGGCGGACGAGCCCCAGCGTCAAGGCCAGGTTGAACACGCCCAGGAGCGCGAGCAGAAGCACGGCGGCAGTCAGATACGGCATGGCGGAGGACCCTTCATTCAGGAGGTGTTCGGGTCATTCGGGACGTGTTGGGGCTATTCAGGACGTGTTCGGGTCATTCAGAGAGGCGTTGGGGCGGCGAGCCGGATCGCGGTGCGCCAGGCGGCGGACGACGACACCGACGATCTGGTGCTCGCCGAAGTAGCCGCAGTGCCGCGAGTCCAGGCTCTCGGCGGGGTTGTCGCCGAGCAGGACCACCCGGCCGGGCGGCACCGGGGCGCCGGGTCTCTCCGGTACGTCGAGGACGACGTGCCCCGGCACCGGGTCACCCGGTACGGCCACCGCGCGCTTGATCAGCCAGGCCGGCAGCGTCATGGCGTCCCAGCGTCCGCCGGTCGGAGGGCGTGACACCACCAGGTCGCCCGCGCGGACCCGGGCCAGCGCGGAACGGCGGACCAGCACCCGGTCCCCGGCGGCGAGGGTGGGAAGCATACTGACGCCGTCGACGGTGACGACGACGTACCGCCTGCGGGTCAGGGCCAGTGCCAGGCCGCCGCCGGCCGTCAGGGTGACCAGCGCGGCGGCCACCAGGGGGAGTTTCATCCGCGGGCCCTTTCCGTGCTCTGGGCCGTCGGTCGGCCGACGAGGTACGCCAGTTCGTCCAGCGCGACGGTGACGAGGGCGAGGAACGCGCCCGCTCCGGCCGTGAGCAGGAGCGCGGCGGGGCGTGACGTGGCGGCGGTGGTGCCGCCCGCTGTCATGAGCTGGGCCACCAGACCGGCCGAGGCCGCGCACAGGAGACCCGCGTTGCGCAGCACATGCCGTAGGGCGACGGGCTGCCCGCCGCCGCCGAAGCAGTGGCAGCCTCCCGTCTCGTCCCTGCGCAGCGCCCCGGCCAGTACGGCGGTGAACGCCGCCAGCAGCGCGGCGGCCAGGGCGAAACCGGCGGCCACGGTGGAGGGCACCGCGAGGGTGCCGACCACCGCCGCCTCGGCGCCGACGACGAGCACCGCGACGGGTCCGGTCCGGCCACGCAGGGCGGGAACCAGCCGCGCCGTCGCGGTCCTGAAGCCGGTGAAGGCGGTGGCGCCGCGCACCTTGCCGACGACGGAGCAGAGGAAGACCAGGCCGAGGAAGATCCGGCCGGTGTCGATCAGATGGTTCACCGGACTGAGTCCTTCGGTTGACCGGAGCGGGGTGGGGCGAAGGGGGGTACGGGTCGGGCGGCCCTGCGGGGCAGCCGGACCCGTACCCGTGGCGTCAGGAGGTCAGCAGCCGCACCACTTCATGCGGTCCCGGTCGTTGCACGGGTCGTACGCCCAGTACGCCTTCCGCTGGGGGCACGAGGAGTAGGGGATGCACTCGTACTGCCAGCAGGCCACGGCCGAGGCCGCCGCCCTGGGTGCCACCTTCTCCAGCAGACGGTCCGAGACCGCCTGAATCACGACACGCATGATCTGTCCTCCTTCGAGGGGTGGGTGAGATCGGGGGAAAGGCCCCCTGAGAGCCCCGGGGCAGTTGGCCTCCGTGGACTGTTTCGAGAGTGCGCGGTGGTACTTGTCCGGCACAAGTACCTTCGCCCGTCCCGGACACACCGCCGCTGTCCGGCCTGGTCACAAGCCTGTCCGTGGTGTGTCCGGAGGCGTCCGGCGGCGTCCGCGCCGCGCCGCGCGGGGAGCGGTTGACCTCGACGGCCGGTGTCCGCTTCACTGACGCCGCGCGCCGGGGTCCCGCACGGCCAGGGGACGGACACCGGTCCGGGCGCCCCCCGCCAGGGCAGCCCTCGCCCGATCGGCGCTTCCCACCTCGCGAGCCACCCAGGAGTTGCCCCATGCCGATGCCACCGCCCCACGACACACCCCTCACTGGCGACCATGCGTGCGCGCGCCCAGGCGCCTCCGAGGCCCAGGCCCGGGAGGTCTGGGCGGTGATCACCACGATGTACGCGGCCTACTCCCGCCAGGACCGGCCCGCGATCGACGCGTGTCTGGCTCCGGACGCGACGGTCTGGGACTCCGGGTCCGCCCCGCTGCTGTGCGGCAAGGCCGATCTGGACCGGGCCCGCGAGGAGCGCCCGGCGGCGGGCGAGGGCCCGCAGGAGACGGGGCTCGACGCCTACGACCCGGTGATCGATGTCTTCGGCGAGCTGGCGCTGCTGCGCTACTGGCTGCGCGTCGACTTCGCCCCGGCGGCCTCCGGGGCGCCGCTGCGGCCCGAGCTGGTGCGCAACACGGCGGTGCTGCGGCGGTGCGCGGACCAGGTCTGGCGGATCGTCCATCTGCACGAGGACGTCCAGCAGACCGGCGGCATCCTGGTGGAATAGCCGTGCGAGTGTGCGTGGCGCACGGCCCGGACCGACACGCCGTGCGCCACGCACAGGCTTGCGCGGCAGCCGTCCGGTTAGCTTCCCTGCGTTCCCCCAGACAGCCGGGAGGCGGCATGACATACCGGGTGGCCATGGACATCGGTGGCACGTTCACCGATGTCGTCGCGTACGACGAGACGCGCGGCACATATGTCGCGGCGAAGGCCCCGACGACACCGGGCGATCTGGCGGAGGGCGTCTTCGCCTCGCTGGAGCGGGCCGTGTCCGATCCCGCCGCGATCTCCTTCTTCGTGCACGGCACCACACAGGGCCTGAACGCGCTGCTGGAACGCAAGGGCGCCAAGGTGCTGCTGGTCATGTCCGAGGGGATGCGGGACGTCTACCACATCGCCCGGGGCAACCGGGACCGGATGTTCGACCTGCACTACCGCAAGCCCGTCCCGCTGGTGGACCGGCACTCCACCACGGAGGTCGGCGGCCGGCTCGACTGGCGGGGCGCCGAGCTGCGTCCCCTGGACGAGACCGCGGTACGGGCCCTCGCCCGGCGGGCGCGTGCCGAGGGGTACACGGCGGTGGCCGTGTCGTTCCTGTTCAGCTATGTCGAGCCCCGGCACGAGCTGCGCGCGGGGGACATCCTGCGCGAGGAGCTGGGCGACGATGTCATGGTGGTGCTCTCGCATGCCGTCGCGGGCGAGTGGCGCGAGTACGAGCGGACGTCGTCGGCGGTGCTGGACGCGTACACCGGGCCGGTCGTGCGCCGGTATCTCGGCCATGTCGAGGAGCGGTTCGCCGAGCGCCGGCTGGGCGTCCCGGTACAGGTGATGCAGTCGTCGGGCGGAGTCGTCAACGCCTCGTTCGCCCGCTCGCACCCGCTCCAGACCCTGCTGTCCGGGCCGGTCGGCGGCACCATGGGCGGGGTCGCGGCGGCCCGGCTGCTGGGCCGCGAGAACGCCATCTGCGTCGACATGGGCGGCACCTCCTTCGATGTCTCCCTGGTCCTCGACGGGCGCCCGGACATCTCCAACGAGGGCACCGCCGACGGCTTCCCCGTGCTGACCCCGCTGGTCAATCTGCACACGATCGGCGCGGGCGGCGGCTCCCTCGCCTACGCCGAGGCGGGCGGTCTGCGGGTGGGACCCGAGTCGGCGGGCGCCGTCCCCGGCCCGGCCTGCTACGGGCGGGGCGGCACCCGCCCCACCGTGACCGACGCCAACGCCGTCCTCGGCCGGGTCGACCCGGAGTGGTTCGCGGGCGGCCAGATGACCCTGGACGTGGCGGCGGCCCGCGCCGCGGTCGGCGGCCTCGCCGACGAGCTGGGTCTTACCCCGCTCGCCCTCGCCGACGGCATCTGCGGTGTCGCCAACGCGAAGATGGCGCAGGCCATCCGCACCTTGACCGTCGAACACGGCCGTGAACCAAGGGAGTTCACCCTCCTCGCGTTCGGTGGCGCGGGTCCGATGCACGCCGCGGAGATCGCCCGCGAGCTGGGCGTCGAGGAGGTCGTGGTGCCGCTGTTCCCCGGCGCGTTCTCCGCGTGGGGCATGCTCGGCACCGCCGTGCGCCGCGATCTGACCCGGCAGTTCTTCACCCCGGGCGACACGCTCGACACCGCCGCCCAGGCCGCCGCGCTCACCGAACTGGAGGCGCAGGCCCTGGCCGCCCTCACCGAGCAGGGCGTCCCCGCCGAGCGGCACCGCGTCGAACACGCCGTGGACATGCGCTACCAAGGCCAGGACTACACCCTGACCGTGCCGCTGACCGGCGCCGACGAACCGCTCACGGACGGCTTCCTCACCACGGTCGCCGCCCGCTTCGCCGCCCAGCACGAGCGGCGCTACGGACACGCCACGCCGGGGGCGCCGGTCGAGTTCGTGACCCTGCGCACCACCGCGCTCGGCGCGCCCCCCGCCCAGGAGCGGCGCCCGTACACCCCCGAGGCGGGCGAGAACCCGTGGGCCGGGCGCACCAAGCCCGGCACCTTCGGCGGCGAGACCTACGACACCCCGGTCCTGCGGCGCGAGCACCTGCCGGTGGGCGGGCAGTTCACCGGTCCGGCCGTCGTCGTCGAGGCCACCTCCACCACCGTCGTCCCGCCGGACGCGCTCGTCACCGTCGACGTGAACGGCTTCCTCGTCATCAAGCTCGGAGGCGCCGCATGAGCTCCCGTCCGCAGGTCGCCATCGACCCCATCACCACCGAGATCATCCGCTGCGCGCTGCTCCAGGCCGCGGAGGACATGAACACCACGCTGATCCGCTCCGCGTACACGCCGACGATCTACGAGGCCAAGGACTGCGCCGTCGCGCTGCTCGACCGGGACCACCATGTGCTGGGCCAGTCCTCGGGCCTGCCGATCTTCCTGGGCAACCTGGAGGAGTGCACCCGGGCCACCGAGCGCATGTACGGCCGTGACGTGTGGCGCGAGGGCGATGTGTGGGTGCTCAACGACTCGTACATCGGCGGCACCCATCTCAACGATGTCACGGTCTACGCGCCGATCCACGTCGGTGGCGACCTCGTCGGCTTCGCCGCCTCCCGGGCGCACTGGATCGACATGGGTTCCAAGGACCCGGGCGGCTCCATGGACTCCACGACGATCTACCAGGAGGGCCTGCGCATGGGCCCACTGAAGATCTACGAGGGGGGCGAGCCCTGTGTCCTGGCCCAGGATCTGATCGCCCGCCAGGTGCGGTTTCCGCAGCCCACGCTCGGTGACATGCGTGCCCAGGTGGCCTGTGCGCTGACCGGTGCCCGGCGGCTCGCCGAGATCGTCGAGCGCTGGGGCCCCGACACGCTCGCCGCGGCCCGCGACGCCATCTTCGAGCAGACCCGGCGGCTGGAGCGCGCCCAGATCACGGCCGTCCCCGACGGGGTGTACGAGGCCACGGGCCGCCTCGACAACGACGGCATCGACCTCGCCACGCCGCTGCACGTCACCGTGCGTGTCACCATCGACGGCGACCGGATGACCGTCGACGTCACCGACTGCGCCGACCAGGCCACCGGTCCCGTCAACTGCGGCGCCGCCCAGACCGTCGCCGCCTGCCGTGTCGGCTACAAGCTGCTGATCAGCGGGGAAGTGCCGCTCAACGGCGGCTCGTTCGACCCCCTTGAGGTGGTGACCCGGCCCGGCTCGATGCTGGCCGCGGTCGAACCGGCCGCCTGCCAGTACTACTACTCCCACCTCGGCCTCGTCATCGACCTGGTCGTCAAGGCCCTCGCGCCCGCGATGCCCGAGCGGGCGGCGGCGGCCTCGTACGGCGACTCCATGATCGTGCAGTTCACCGGCCTCGACCCGCGCACCGGCGCCCTGTTCGTGTCGCAGGAGGCGACGGTCGGCGGCTGGGGCGCCTGGGACACGGGCGACGGCGAGAGCTGTCTGATCAACAACGTCAACGGGTCACTGCGGGACATGCCGGTGGAGGTCCTGGAGACGCTCTTCCCGGTACGGGTCGAGCGGTACGCGGTACGTCCCGACTCCGCGGGGCCGGGCCGGACGCGCGGCGGCAACGGTGTCGTGCGCGAGTACCGCTTCACCGCCGATCAGAACCTGTCCCTGTGGTGGGAGCGGTCGGTCACCCCGGCCTGGGGCCTGTTCGGCGGCGAGGCGGGCGCGGCACCCCGGGTCACCCTCAACCCCGGCGGCCCGCAGGCCCGTTCCCTGCTCAAGGCGAACGCGCTCCCGGTCCGCGACGGGGACGTGCTGCGCTGCGAGAGCGGCGGTGGCGGCGGCTACGGCCCGGTCGCCGAGCGAGCCGAGACCGCCGTGGCGGAGGACGTACGGCAGGGAGTGCTCAGCGCGGAGCACGTGCGGGAGCGGTACGGGCGCTGAGCGTGCGGGTCGTCCGGCGTCGTCGGGGTCGAGCGCGGGAGGGGTACGCCCGCTGGACCCCACGTCACCTGGCGTGGTCGGCGCCGAGCGCGGGAGCGGTACGCCCGCCGGACTCCACGTCACCCGGCGGGGTCGGAGCCGAGCGCGGGAGCGGTACGCCCGCCGGACTCCACGTCACCCGGCGTCATCGACGCCGAGCGCGGGAGCAGCCGGTCCCGCCCGCTGGATACGCGCCAACTTGCACTTCAGCCTCGCCACCCGCCGCTGCACCGGCCCGGTCACCGAACGCGCCGCAGTCAGCCCCCACGAGGTTCCTTCCCGCCCGGTCCGCGTGGGCCGGAGCCGTATCGGACTACGGGCGGACACTTCACGCCAGCCGGGACCTGCCCCACCGGGCAACCGCATACCCGCGACCGCCCCGGGGTAGCACTCTCCTCCGCCTCGGGCGGGTGACTCCCGTCCCCCCTTCCCGCCCGCGAGCGGAACCGACGGAACCGGACAGGACCCCGGACCCCGCCCCCTCGATCCCCCGGGTCCCCGCAGTGATCTGGAGGCATGATCACCTGTGAGCCCTACCTACACGCTGGCACAGGCGCCGGGCGCGCTGCCCGTGATCGGCCACGCCGCCGCGTTCGCCCGCCGACCGGTGGACTTCATACGGGAACTGCCCGGCCACGGCGACCTGGTACAGGTCCGGCTGGGCCCGCTGACGGCCCATGTGGTCTGCCATCCCGATCTGCTCCACCGGGTCCTGTCCGAGGACCGGGTCTTCGACAAGGGCGGGCCGGTCTTCGAGACCTTCCGCAAGACCGCGGGCAACGGTCTGCTCGGCTGTCCCGCCCATGACCACCGCCGACAGCGCAGACTGCTCCAGCCCGCCTTCCACCGCTCGCGCCTGCCCGGCTACTCGGCCGCCATGGCCCAGGAGATAGCGGCACTCGCCGAGCCCTGGCGGCACGGCGAGACCCTCGACGTCCTCGCTCTGATGTACCGGCTCACCACCGCGGTGACCACACGGTGTCTGTTCGCCTCCGCGACGGACGCGGCCGACCTGCTCTCGCTGCGCCGAAGCGCCGATGTGGTCACCCAGGGCATCGCCCGGCGGACCGCGCTGCCCATCGCCGCCCTCCACCGGCTTCCCACCCCGGCCAACCGCCGCTACCTGCGGACGCAGCGGTATCTGCGAGAGTTCACCGCCACCCTGATCGACAGCTACCGGACGCGCGGCGTCGACCAGGGCGATCTGCTGTCGATGCTGCTGGCCGAGGACGACAGCGGGCCGGGGCTGACCGACGCCGAGATCCACGACCAGATCATCACCTTCCTCCTCGCGGGCATCGACACCACAGCGATCCTGCTCTCCTGGGTCTGGTATCTGCTCGGCACCCACCCCGACATCCGCGACCGGCTGCACATGGAGGTCGACACCGTGCTGGCCGGCCGCCCGGCCCGGCACGACGATCTCCCCGCGCTCGAACTCACCGGCCGGATCGTCCAGGAGACGCTGCGGCTCTACCCTTCCGCCTGGCTCCTCACCCGGACCGTCACGACCGACACCCACCTCGGCGGACATCCCCTGCCCGCCCGCAGCACCATCGTGTTCAGTGCCTACCAGATCCACCGCCGCGCCGACCTCTACCCCCATCCCGACCGCTTCGACCCCGACCGATGGCTGGATGCCCCCAAACCGCCCCCCGGCACCCACCTGCCCTTCAGCAGCGGTCCCCGCAAATGCATCGCCGAGACGTTCGCCCTCAACGAAGCCACCCTCGCCCTCGCCACTCTCGCCTCCCGCTGGCAACTCGACCCCCTCCCCGGACCACCCGTCCGCCCGGCCCGCCACATCACCCTCAAACCCAAGGGACTCGCCATGCGCCTGCGTGGCCGGGGCGGTACCGGCACGGACAGTGCGGTGTGACGACGACGGGAGACGACAGCGCGGGCGCCCCGGGCCGTTCGGCGCCTGATAGCTGACCGTGACTTCGTCGAAGGACCCGGACTACAGAACCTAGCCACTCTTGCCTTCTCCGCATGGGGCCGCCGCGCTGGCAGATGAGACGCCGCGGCCCGGCTGAGCACCGCGCAGGTCACATGAAGCTGTGCCCGAGCGGGACGGTGACGTCCTCGAGCGCCGGGATGGTGTGCGCGGGAGCGGCGGGCCGCGCCTGGTTGGAGCAGGCCGCTGAAGCCGCCGTCGACTCTGATCGCGCGCACCGAGGGGTGAGCGGCGGCGACCGGCCCAACCCCGTGCCTGCCCGCTCGCAGTCCTCACCGGCACTGCTCGCAGCAGTCCGAGGTTGTCGATGGCTATGCCCCCGCGACCGACGTCACCGACGTCCCCCTGTCCGCGTCGCCGTATGCCTCAAGGATCACCCGGAGTCGACGCAAGAGTCAATAGTTTGACGCAAGGGTTGACCGAAAGGTTCGCGCGGGTCCATCGTGGGATCACGCCGACCTGGTGAGCCGTACCGGGCGGAGCCGCCGTACCCCGGGGCCGGTCAGGGCCCATCGCCGCGGCATGCCCTGCGCCGCCAGGACGGGCCGCCCGGCACCGGCGCGGTGGGGCGACAGAGCGCGCGGGCCGTGCGGCGCGCCATCAAGGAGGAAGCGTGACGTATCGACTCTTCGGCCCGGAGCTGTGCCGGGAAGCGGACGCGCGGATCACCGCCGAGGCCGACGTACTGGTGATCGGGACGGGCGCCGGTGGATTCGCCGCCGCCGTGACCGCCGCCCAGCTCGGCGCGACGGTCATCCAACTGGAGAAGGCCCCCGCGATAGGCGGCACCACGAAGAAGGCCGCGGCGGCGTACTGGGTTCCCGACAACCACTTCATCCGGGCCGCCGGCCGTCGCGACCCCAAGGACGCCGCGCTGCGTCACATGGCCCGGCTCACCGCCCCCGCCTCCTACGACCCCGCCCATCCCCGGCTCGGACTCACCGAGTGGGAGTACACGATGACGGAGGCGTTCTACGACCACGCGGGCGACGCGGTGGAGACCCTCACCGCGTGGGGCGCGCTGGAGCCCGTCCCGTGGGACATCCAGCCCGACTACTACGCGCAGATGCCGGAGAACGAGTCGCCGTACGGCCGGATCATCTACCCGCACCGGTGCGGCGGAGCCCCCGGCGAGATCGGGGACGGGACCGACATGATCGCCGTCTTCGCCGAGGCGGCGCACCGGCGCGGCGTCGATCTGCGCACCGGTCACCGCGTGGTCCGGGCCGTCGTGGACGAACACGACGAGGTAGTGGGTGTCGTCGCCGAGACCGCCGAGGGCGAGGTCGCCTTCCGGGCCCGCAAGGCGGTGGTGTTCGCCAGCGGCGGCTTCACCCACGATGTCGGCCTGCGCACCAGCTCCCTGCCCGGCCCGGTCTTCGGCGGCTGCGCGGCGAAGTCCAACACCGGCGACTTCCTCCCCATCGCCCAGGCGCTCGGCGCCGACCTCGCCAACATGAACGGCGCCTGGCTGGCCCCCATGGTGCTGGACCGGGCGGTCGCCGACCGGCCGGACGCCGTCTGCTCCTTCAGCATCCCCGGCGACAGCATGATCTTCGTCAACCGGTTCGGGCGGCGGGTGGTCAACGAGAAGGCCCCCTACCAGGATCTCGTCCCCACCTTCTGGAGCTGGGAGTCACAGCGCGCCGAGTACCCCAATCTGCTGCTGGTGATGGTCTGGGACGAGTCCGCCAAGCACCACCACTCCGGCGAGAAGTACGGCAACCCGATGGTCCCGGACGGCGGCGACCAGTCCCACATCGTGCGCGGCGACACCCTGGACGAGTTGGCGGACGCCGTCCGTGCCCGGCTCACGCGGTACGCGGGACACACCGGCGGCTGGACCCTGGACGACCACTTCACCGACACCCTGCGCGCCACCGTCGACCGCTACAACTCCTTCGCCCGCACCGGCCGCGACGAGGACTTCCATCGTGGGGAGACCCCCATCGAGCGCTACTTCAACATGGGCGGTCGACCCGGCAACGACCGCAACGAGACCATGTGGCCGATCGCCGCCCAGGGCCCGTACTACGCCATCCTCCTCGCCCCGGCCACCCTCGACACCAAGGGCGGCCCCCGCACCGACCCGCACGGCCGGGTACTCACCCGCGCGGGAGACCCCGTCCCCGGGCTGTACGCGGTGGGCAACTGTGCCGCCGCGATGTCCCGTGGCAGCTACTGGGCGGGCGGCGCCACCCTCGGCCCCATCATCACCGCGGGCCATCTCGCCGGACGGCACGCCGCGGCCCTGCCGTCCCGCCCCGCCACGGGGACGCACACCGGCACCCCACCCCGCGGCGACTCCCTGCCGGTCGCCAACTGACCGGCCGCCCGCCCAAGGCCCCGTACCCGCACCCTCGCCCCTGCCCTCCTTCACCTCCGACACCACGACAGAGGGAACCTCGATGACCAGCACCACGAACACGCCTGACCGCACGGTCGAGGCCCTGCTCGCCCGGCTCGACGCGCTGGAGAGCCGGGCGGCCGTCGAGCGGCTCGTCCATCTCTACGCGCAGGCGTTCGACCGCCATGACGCCGACGCGCTGCGGGGCATCTGGCACGAGGGCGCGCGGCTGGACCTCGGCGCCCCCTTCGGCACCTTCACCGGGGTCGACGCCATCATCGAGGCCGCGCACGGCATGTGGGCCCAGACGCCGCACATGCACCACTGGATGTCCAACGCCCTGATCGACGTCGACCTCGACGGCGACACGGCCACCGCCGAGACCGCGCTGGACGCCTTCACCATCGACAACACCACCGGCCCCACCCAGATCGGCGGCCTGTACCGGGACAGGTTCGAGCGCCGCGACGGCCGCTGGGGCATCGTCGAGCGCTCCTTCGACCTGCACTATCTGACCCCCATCGAGAACTGGCGGCCCAAGGCGGGCAGCGAGACCCGCTGACCGACCTGGCGGCGCACCCCAGCAGGTGCGATCCAGCACGTGCAACCCACCAGGTACATCCCACAGTGAACCCACCGACATCCGGCATCCGGCATCCCGCCGATGCCGGCCATGACCCCAGAGGTACTCATGTCTGACACACTCTTCGCCCCCGGCGCCGACTGGCAGGGAAAGATCTACAGCGATGGCTGGCGGGACGGGGGCCTGGGCACCGTCGAGGTCCTGGAGAAGGCCACCGGCAAAACCCTCGGGCAGGCCGGTCTCGCCTCCGAGGCGGATGTGGCGTCGGCCGCCGCCGCCGCGCACCGGGCGCAGGCCGCCTGGGCCCAGGTACCCGCCCCGCAGCGCGGGGACGTGCTGCGCGCCTTCTCGCAGTTGCTGATCACCCACGCCGAGGAGATCACCGAGCAGCTCATCCGGGAGACCGGCTCGGTCCGCTTCAAGGGCGACTGGGAGACCCATATGACCGCCCGTGAGGTGCTGGAGGCCGCCGCCCTCGGCAGTGGTCCGCAGGGCATCCAGGTGGCGAGCGCCGAGCCCGGCAGACAGAGCGTCGCCCGTCGGATACCGATCGGGGTGGTCGGGGTGATCACTCCCTGGAACTCACCGCTGCTGCTGGCCGCCCGCGCGGTGGCGCCCGCCCTGGTGATGGGCAACGCGGTGCTGCTCAAGCCCGATGTCCAGACGCCGATCGCGGGCGGGGTGCTGTTCGCCCGGCTACTGGCGGACGCCGGTCTGCCGGACGGGCTGCTGCATGTGCTGCCCGGCGCGGTGGACACCGGACGGGCCCTGGTCAAGGACCCCGGCGTGGACATGGTCAGCTTCACCGGCTCGACCCGCGCGGGACGCGAGATCGGCTCGGTCGCGGGCGGACTGCTCAAGCGGGTCTCCCTGGAACTCGGCGGCAACAACCCCTATGTCGTCCTGGACGACGCCGATGTGGAGGCCGCCTCCAGCGCCGGCGCCTGGGGCTCCTTCTTCCACCAGGGCCAGATCTGCCTGACCGCGGGCCGCCATATCGTGCACGAGTCCGTCGCGGACGCCTATACGGCGGCCCTGGTCCGCCGGGCCAGGGCGCTCAAGGTCGGCGACCCCATGGCGGACGGCGTCTTCGTCGGGCCGGTCGTCAACGAGTCGCAGGCCGCGCGTGCCGAGCGGATCGTGCGCGAGTCCCTGGACCAGGGGGCCGTACTGGCCGCAGGCGGCTCCCGGGACGGCCTCTTCTTCGAGCCGACCGTGCTGACCGGGGTGCGCCCCGGCACGCCCGCCTTCGACGAGGAGATCTTCGGACCGGTCGCGGCCATCACCACCTTCGCCACCGACGAGGAGGCCATCGAGCTGGCCAACCTCTCGGAGTACGGCCTCGCCGCCGCCGTCGTCTCCCGCGACCAGGCCCACGCCCAGCGGATCGCCGACCGGCTGCACTCCGGTGTCGTCCACATCAACGACCAGACGGTGCTGCACGAGGTGTACGGGCCGATCGGCGGTGTCGGCGCGTCCGGCAACGGCTTCAACCACAGCACGCTCACCAACGCCGACCAGTTCTCCGAGTGGCAGTGGCTGACCAGCCGCGCCGAGATTCCCACGTACCCGTTCTGACCGGACGGGAGGCCGGGGCGGACGCCCGGGATGGACTCCCGGGGCGGACGCCCAGGGAGGCGGCCGGGGGCGGACGCCGGGGGCGCCACGGGTCCCGGCCTCTCCCCCACTCCCCCCCACGCTCCACCAAAAGATCAGCTCACGAAGAAAGGCCAGGGACTCCCATGAACGCCGACCGCCGTGTCGCCGTCGTCACCGGCGCCGCCCAGGGATTCGGCCGCGCCATCTGCGCCGGGCTCGCCGCCCGGGGCGTGGATGTCGTCGCCGTCGATCTGAACGCCTCCCCGGAGACCGTCAAGGAGGTCCGCGCGGCCGGTGTGCGGGCGGCCGAACTCATCGCGGACGTCTCCGACCCGGACACGGTTCCGCGCCTGCGGGCCCTGCTCGACGAGGAGTTCGGGCGCTGCGACATCCTGGTCAACAACGCGGGTGTCTACCCCAACGCTCCCTTCCGGGAGGTGGATCTGGAGCTGTGGCACCGCGTCCTGCGGATCAATCTCGACTCGCAGTTCCTGATGGTCAAGGCGGTGCTGCCGCTGATGACCGAGCGCCGCTGGGGGCGGATCGTGAACATCACCTCCAACTCCGTCGGACTCCCCGCCTCCGGGCTCAGCCACTACATGGCCAGCAAGATGGGCTCGATCGGCTTCACCCGCGGGCTCGCCACCGATGTCGGGGGCGACGGGATCACCGTGAACGCGGTCGGCCCCACCGCCTCGCTCACCCCGGGCGGCCGGGCCGGCATCGACCCCGAGGTGGTGCGGACACTGGCCGATGGCCAGGCCATCAAGCGGCCCGGGGAGGCCGAGGACATCGTCGGTACAGTCCTCTTCCTCGCCTCCGAGGACAGTGCCTGGGTGACCGGGCAGACCATCATGGCCGACGGCGGGCTCGTCCGCCTCTGAGGCGGGCGTCCCCTACGATCTGCCCATGACCAGAGGAAAGACATCCGAGAGCGGGCGCCGCAGCACCACGCGGCGCTCGCTCGTCACGCGTGACGTCCTGGAGAAGGCGACGATGCTGTTCGCCGAGAAGGGGTACGAGACCACGACGCTCCAGGATGTCGCCACCGCCGTCGGGGTGTCCCGCACGGCCCTCTACCACTATGTCTCCAGCAAGGAGGAACTGCTGGAGATGCTGGTGGAGCAGATCGGGCTGGCGCTCGCCGACTCCCTCGGCGAGATCCGGTCCCGTACCGATCTGTCCCACCAGGGCAAGCTGCGCGCGCTCACCGATCTGCTGGTCCGGCAGCGGGCCGCCGCGCCGCATCAGTTCCGGGTGCTCGACCAGTCCGAGTCGATGCTCCCGGAGCCGTTGCGTATCCGGCACCGGCAGGCCCGGCGCGATGTGCTGGCGCAGTTGTCCGGGGTGATCGAGGACGGCATCGAGGCCGGTGAGTTCAAGCCGGTCGACGCCCGGGTGGCGGCCTTCACCGTGCTCGGGATGTGCAATTGGGTGGCCTGGTGGTACCACCCCGGTTCCGACTACGACGTGGACGCCGTGGCCAGGCAACTCACCCAGTCCGCGATCGACATGCTGGTCAGCGCCGACAGCCCGTCCGCTCCGGCGGACTCCGCCCGCTCGGCCCTGATGATGGCGCGCTCGGGTCTGGACGCGCTGGAACGGCTGCTGCCGAGGGAGAGCTGAACCTCCGCACGCAGGGCGCGACACCACGACGAGGGCGCCCCTTCCCGGCGGGAAGGGGCGCCCTCGTCGTGGTGTCAGGCCGTCTCCGCCGTCAGTTTGGCCTCGATGTCCTGCCGCAGGTCCTTCTTGGAGACCTTGCCGACATTCGACAGGGGCAGCGATTCGACGCTCTCCACCCGCTCGGGCAGTTTGTACTTGGCCAGCCCCTCGCCCAGCAGGAACGCCCCGAGCGTGGCCACGGTCAGCGGCCGGCGGCCCGGCTCCATCACCAGATAGGCACAGGCCCGCTCACCCAGCACCGGATCGGGCATGGCGACCAGCGCCACATTGGCTACGTCCGGATGCCGCATGACCAGGTCCTCGACCTCATCGGCGTGGATCTTCTCCACTCCCCGGTTGATGACGTCCTTGATCCGCCCGTCGATGGAGTACGCGACGACGCCGTCCCGCCGGTGACGCCGGGCCAGGTCCCCGGTGCGGTAGAAACCGTCCGGGGTGAACGCCGAGGCGTTGTGGCGCTCGGCCCGGTAGTAACCCCGGATCGTGTACGGCCCTCTGACGCACAGTTCGCCGATCTCCCCGTCCGGCACCTCCTCGTCGCCGCCCGGCCGCAGGATCCGGATCTCGTCCAGCGGGGACAGCGGGGCGCCGACGGTGTGATGGCGGAGCCACTCGGTGGCGCCGGGCGGGGTGAGCAGGAACATGCCCTCGGCCATCCCGAACTTCTGCCGCACGGCGATGCCCAGCTCGTCCCGCAGCCGCTCGGCGACCTCCAGGGCGAGCTTCTGGCCGCCCACGACGAAGTCCGTCAGACAGGACAGGTCGGTGCGGTGGCTGCGGGGTTCCTCCAGGAGCCGGATCGCCAGCGCGGGCGGCACCAGCGGCAGTACCTGCGGCCGGGTCCGCTCGATCAGGTCGAGCAGGGTGCCGGTGTCCGCGGAGGGCGCGAGCACCAGGGTCGCCCCGCTGAGCAGGGCGGGCTGAAGGGCCAGCGAGACCCCCGCGTTGTGCATGATCGGCAGCGGGTACAGCACGACCGTGCCCTCGCCCCAGCCCAGGGTGCGGGCCCACAGGGCGCCGTTGTAGGCGTACTCCTCGTGCTGGCGGGGGGCGATCTTGGGGAGGCCGGTGGTGCCGCCGGAGAGCTGGAAGACGGCCACTCCCTCGGGGGGCAGCGCGTGGTAGGGCAGCGCGGCGGGATCGGCGGTGGCTCCGGCGCTCAGGAGATCGTCGTAGCCGACGGCGGTCCCGAAGACCTCGCCGCGCACGACGACGGCCTCCTCGACGGCCCCGTCGGCGAGCAGGGTGCGGGCCTGGTCGGGGAGCTGTCCGCGCCCGAAGTCGGCCTGGAGCACCAGCCCCCGGGCGCCGATGTGGCGGGCCAGTACGGCGATCTCCCGCGTGCCGTGCTGGGGAAGGGTGCACACGGGCCGTATCCCCGCCAGCAGACAGCCCAGATACGCGACCACCGTCTCGGCGACATTGCCCATCTGGAACATCACCGCGTCCCCGGGGCGCAGTCGGGTGCGGGCGAGCAGCCCGGCGGCGAAACGGGCGGCGGTGGCCGACAGTTCGGCATAGGTCCAGTGGACCTCGGGGGTGATCAGGGCGGTGCGCTCACCATGGGCGCGGGCCGCCGCCATCAGCTCGACGGGCAGCGACCGCCCCTGCCAGAGTCCCTCGGCGCGGTAGCGGGCCACTGTGTCCGCCGGGTACGGGATCAGGCCGGGGTCGTCGCCGACCGGGCCCGGGGTCGGTGCTTGGGCCGGGTGGGCTGAGCCGACTGTGCCGCCTGGGCTGGCCGTGTGGGTCGCCTTGGGCGCCCGGTCCGCCGGTCCCGCCGGGGCCGTGGTTCCCTTCCGGGCTCGCGCCGCCGCGCTTGTCCCAGGCTCCGGACCGGGCTCCGGACCGGGGTCCGGGGGCGAGCCCGGCGGTGGCCCTGCCGGGTCCGTGTCCCCGGCCTCGGCCCCGGGCACGGTCTCGGCGGTGCCGCCTCCTCGGGGGGAACTCATCGTCGACTTCTCCCTGTGTTCATCCTGCTGGACATGTCTGTGGCGCTCGTTCTTCTCGTCGTCGGGCCCGTCACGGAGCAGGCCGCCGGGCGGGTCGTCGGGCTCACCGTCGGCCCGTCGCTGCGGCGTTGAGGGCCTGGCGACGGGCCGCTGACGGGCCCTCGGCTGCGGGCAGGCCGGGCTACCAGGTGGTGTCGCCGCGCAGGACGACGTCCGCGCCGCCGTCGAGGAAGATGGTCTGCCCGGTCATATGACCATTCTTCTCGCTGCTGAGCCAGGCCAGCAGCTCCGCCGCGTCCTCGGGCTCGTAGGGGCCGCCGAGCGGCATGGGGCTGCCCGCCTGGATACGGCGCTCGGTCTCCGGGTCCTCGAAGAGCCGCTTGAGCAGCTCGGTGCGGACGAGTCCGGGGGCCACGGCGTTGAGCGGGATGCCCGCGCCCGCCCGCTCCGGGGCGACGGCCTGGCGGCGTATCCAGCGGGACAGCGCCCGCTTGGTGGTCGCGTAGACCTGAGGCGCCTCGGCGGCCCTGGCCAGGGCGTCCTCCTCCTTGCCGTCCAGCAGCAGGTCCAGCAGCTCCTGGTCGAAGGGGTGGACCGAGGTGATGGAGGAGACCGCCACGACGCGGGGCGCGGGCGATCCCTTCAGCAGGGGGCGCAGCCCGTCCATGGTGGCGAGGGCCCCGTAGTAGTTGATCGCGGCGGTCGGCGGGCCCGCGATGTCCACCCCGGCGACGGCGAGGATCGCGTCGATCCGCCCGCCGCTGTGCTCGGTGACGCCCTCGATCAGGGCGCGGCGCCCGTCCTGGGTGCCGAGGTCGGCGATCACCTCGGCGTCGCGCAGATCGGCGCCGATCACCCGGTGCCCCTGGGCCTCCAGATGGGCCCTGGTGGCGAGGCCGATACCGGAGGCGGAGCCGGTGACGACATAGGTCCGCGGCGCACCGGTGGCGGCGCTGCCCTCGTTGCTGCTCTCACTGTTCGTCATATATGTAAAAGTATCGACGTGACTGTCGACAGTCAAGGGATCAGACGGTTGACATGTTTACTTGCGTGTCGAAAACTAGTCACATACGTCAACTACGAGGAGCGGACCATGACGCCGACGTCGACCCCTCACCGGATCGGGCTGGTCGTCCCCAGTTCGAACATCACGGTCGAGACCGAGATGCCACGCATCCTGGGCCGTCACCCCAGCGCCGAGTTCTCGTTCCACGCCAGCCGGATGCGGATGCACACGGTGTCCCCGGAACAGCTCAGGGCGATGAACGCGCAGCGCGAGCGCTGTGTCCTGGAGCTGGGCGACGCCGGTGTCGATGCCCTGCTGTACGCGTGCCTGGTCGCCGTGATGGTCGGCGGCCCCGGCGAGCACGAGCGGGTGGAGGGTGCTATCAGGGAGCAGCTCTCGACCGGCGGCGCCAGTGCCGCGGTCCTCTCCAGCGCCGGTGCCCTCAGCGAGGGACTGCGCGCCGTGAACGCCCGCCGTATCGCGCTGGTCACCCCCTACCGCCGTCCGCTGGCCGAGCAGGTCGTGGCCTATCTGCGCGCCGAGGGCTTCGACGTCGCCGACTGGCGGGCCCTGGAGGTCGACGACAACGCCGAGGTGGGACGCATCCCCGGCGAGCAAATCATGGCGGCGGCCCGCGACCTGGACCTCACCGGGGTGGACGCGCTCGTCCTGTCGGCCTGTGTGCAGATGCCGTCCCTCGACCTGATCCAGAGCGCCGAGGACGAGTTCGGGATCCCGGTGCTCAGCGCGGCCACCGCGGGCGCCTACGCCCTGCTGCGCCGATTCCGGCTGACCGTCGACATCCCCGGCGCGGGAAGCCTGCTGCGCGCCGACGCCGCTGTCGCCGGACACACCGGCCCGCCGCCGGGCCCGTAACCGAGGCGCCCCCCATGCGCGCCCACAGCCTCCCCCTCCCCCCATCCCAGGAGAACGACTCATGAATCTGCCCGTCCACCGGGTGCGTGGCGTCGACCATTCCGCGTTCCCGACCTTCGACCCCGTCGGCACCGTGCGCTTCTACCGGGACGTGCTCCAGTTCCCGGTGGTGCACTCCATCTGCGCGGCGGGCTGGGGGCCGGAGCGGCACCCCGACTTCATCCACTTCTTCTTCGACATCGGCTCCGGCGACCGGATCGCGTTCTTCTACTACTTCGGCTTCGAACCGCCGCAGAGCGACCTCCCCGTGGGCGATGTCTACGCCCGCTTCGCCGACGACGTCCCCGAGTTCTTCGTCAACTCCCGGCATCTGGCCATCCATGTGGACAGCGAGCGGGATCTGCTGGAGTACCGGCGCCGCCTCGACGCCTCCGAATGGCCCGTCGAGATGCAGGTGATGCACGAGACGATCGAGTCCATCTACACCCACGATCCCAACGGCTACATGCTGGAGATCACCCGGGCCCTGCGCCCGGTGACCCCCCAGGAGGACCTGGACGCCGCGCTCACCGTCGACGCCCTGGTGGAGGTGGCCTCGGGCCCCGAGCCGTCCATGGACAAGCTCCTCACCCGCAAGGCGGAGCTGATCCTGGAGCGCGCCCAGGGCTGGCAGGACGCCGGTACGGCCACCGGTCCGGACTCCGCTGCCGACCAGGCCCCGGCACAGGCGGGGAGGGCCGGCGCATGAGCACCTTCTTCGTCCTCGACGTCCCGGAGAACACCACCGTGCCCGAGGTAGCCGCCCGGGACCCGCGGGTGCGGATCGAGCGGGTCGGCCCCTACTTCCGGATCACTTCGCCCGGCGCGATCGTGGTCGACCGTCGGGCCACCGGATGCCGCCACGCCGTCTGGTACAGCGCGGTCGCCGGGCTGCTCGACTCCCGGATCACCCAGCACGACAAGAACGCCCTGCGCGTGGAGTCCCGATGACGCCCCGAAGCCCGCGACAGCCACCCGCGCGGCTGGGCGCCGGTAGGTACATCGCCGCACGGGACATCCCCGACCACACCATCTCCACCCTCCATGAGCTGACCACCTCGGACGGCGCCAAGGTCTCCGGGGTGCTGCGGGTCGTACCGGGCGCCCGGACCGTCGTCGTCCTGATGCACCCCCGGCAGGACTTCACCCACCATGTGATGGTCCCCGAACTGCTCGCCCGGGGCGCCGCCGTCTGGACCCAGGGCGCCCGCTCCGTCAACAACGACCTGAACCTGCTGCACGAGCAGGCGGTGCTCGACCTGGGCGCCGGGATCGGGTTCCTGCGCGACGCCGGATTCGACCACGTGGTCACCCTCGGACACTCCGGCGGCGGCACCCTGACCGCGCTCTACCACCAGCAGGCCGGACTGCCCCCCGCCGAGCGCATCGCGCGCACCCCCGGCGGCCGACCCGTCGACCTAGCGAGTGCCCGGCTGCCCCGGCCCGACGCGGCCGTGTTCCTGGCGCCGCACCCCGGACAGGGGGCCCTGCTGACCCGGCTGATCGACCCCTCGGTCACCGACGAGTCCGATCCGCTCTCCATCGACCCCGACCTCGACCCCTACGCCGCGGCCAACGGCTTCGCCGAACCGCCCGCCCCCTCGTCCTACGACCCCGGGTTCATCACCCGCTACCGTGCCGCCCAGCGGGAGCGGGTGGCCCGTATCGACGCCCGTGCCAGGGAACTCGCGGCGGAGTCGGACGCGGCCCGCCGCAGCCACCGACGCACGGGCTCCGCGGCCGACCGCAGGCGGTCCCTGGCCCCCCGCCTCATCACCGTGTACCGCACCGACGCCGACCTGCGCGGCGTCGACCCGTCACTCGATCCCAACGAGCGGCCCTACGGCTCGCTCTTCGGCTCCCGTCCCGACCTCATCAACTACGGGCTGGTCGGCTTCGGCCGGCTCTCCACGCCGGGGGCCTGGCTGTCCACCTGGTCCGGCCTGTCCAGCAACGCCGACCTGCTGCGCTGCGCCCCCGGAGTCACCGCCCCGGCCCTGCTCGTCGAACTCACCGGCGACCAGGCGTCGTTCCCGGCCGACGCCCAGGCGATGGCGGACACCCTCGGCGCGGTGGACCGTACCCACGCGCGGGTACGGGGCCTGCACTTCGGCGGCCCCATAGCCGAGGGCGAACCCACCGGCAGCAGCCTCGCCGGGGAGGTCATCGGGGGGTGGCTGGGAGAGCGGTTTCCTCTGGCGGGGTGAGCGGGGGCGTGGGACGCCGGTTCCGGGCGCGGGCGTGACCGCGGACGCCGCCCGGTACGTCCATGCCGACGAGCAGCACCCAGGGCGAGCGGGGGCGGCGTACCACGGCAACTCCGGACGGAGGGCGCCAGGTAAGACAGACCCAGCGGCGGCGCCCGCCCGGAGCAGGCGACGGCGGGGTCGGGGGCAGGGCGGGCAGGAGTGCCGGTTCCTCGCCCAGGAGCTGTTCGGCCAGCCCCGTCAGCCAGGACGGCCGTCGCCCAGCAGCCCATGGCGGACTGGCGATAGCCCATGTGCGGTCGCCTGGTACACGCTGGACCCCGTCCGAAGTCGTGATCAAGGGGGAAACTCGGCTTGCGACCGGCGTTTCGACTGGCTGCTCAAGACCCCGTGAACCTTTCCGCCCCGAAGGCCGACTGTGTATGCGACGGACGGTGCAGGGCAAGGAGGTGTGGTGGGCAACGATGGGTTGCTGGTCGTGCGCTGCCAGCTTGGGGAGCGGGAGGCGTTCCGCGAGCTGGTGGCCCTGTGGCACCCCCCACTGTGGCGTTATGTCCGGGGCATGGTCGGCTCTTCGTACCTCGCGGACGATCTCGTTCAGGAGGCGTGGATCGCGGTGGTGCGCGGTCTGCCACGGTTGCGACAGCCGGAGAGGTTCGCCCCCTGGCTGTTCACCATTGCCCGGCGCACGGTCACCGACCACCTGCGGCAGACATACAGGGCCCCGGACACAGCCATGGCGGAAGCCACGGCCGTCGTCGCCGACGACGGGCTCAGCGGCGTGCTCACCACGATGCAGATCGAGACAGGTCTCGCTGCTCTGCCGCCCTTGGAGCGCGAGGTGCTGATTCTCTTCCACCTGGAGGACATGCCACTGGCTTCCTGCGCGGAGGTGCTCGGCGTACCGTCCGGCACGGTCAAGAGCAGGCTGCACCGCGCCCGGCGCATGCTGCGCAACCACCTCACCGAGAAGGGATACGAGGCATGAGCGAGCAGCACCGCGCGGCGCAGCGGGCTGTGCCCGAGCGACTGGAGCGCGCGCTGGCCGCGGAGGTGTCGCTGCGGTCCAGGCTGCGCCACGTGGCTGCGGGTCTGGCCGGGGGATGCGGCGCGGCCGTGATCGCGATGCTGTGGGCCACTGAGCCGAATGCTCTGCCGACGCGCACCCGGGCCGTCTTCGCCGGACTGATCGCCGTCGGCCTGGTCTGGGCCGTCTTCGCCGGATGGGTGCTCAGCAGGCGTCGGCCACTATTCGCCCGGGACCGGGTGCTGTCCGCCGGGATCGCCGTGGCGGCGACCGTGGTGACCGCCCTGGCCGGGGTGACGCTGGCTGCGGTCCGCGGCAGCACCACCGACGTGGTGGCCACCGCCGCGGGCGGAGTCGCCGTCACCGCCGCCGCGATGCTCACCCTGGTACGGGCGCGGCGCCGCCGACGCGAACTACTGCGACTGCGGGACGCCTTGCGACAAGACACCCCCTGAGCAGCCGAATTCGCCCAAGCCAAGACCACCCGGACCGTCAAGGAGACGGACATGGACAACGGGACTCCTCCGATCGGCCTGCTGGCACTCGCGCTCCGCCTCCGCGCTGCAAGCAAGCGCACCGTCCTGGTCGTCGCGGCCCTGGCCTGTACCGCCTTGCTGATCGGTGTCGGCCTGCTCCTGACCTGAGCTTGCGACCCGAGCCGGGCTTCCACCGCACCATGGCCTCTGTCTCCTCAAGGCCGAGACCGCCAGGGCATTCACGCCGATGCCGGTGACGACGACGCGTGGGCGTTCGGGTTCGGACGACCACCGACGGGCCACGCGGGAGCGTCTGAGCTGGAGCTGCACCCCCAGTCGTGTGGCTCAGCGGAGTTGCGGCAACCGAAGCCGGGTCTGGCGCTCCCAGAGCCGGGACGGCAACGGGCTTCCCCTGTGTCTGCGAGACACAGGCCGGGGGCACTTGATCCGCTGACAGCGCGTGGACCGGCCACCCGGTAGATCCGAACAGCTGTGAGCGACTGGACTGACCTTCGCCGTTGACGCCGTGTGATCGATGGCCGACCCGCCTGTTGCGTCATCAGCCCGGTGACACATCGGGCAGGAAGGCGAGTGCGGGTGGCGGCGCGGCCGTGCCGCCTCGGGTGGCACGGGCGGCGAGGCTTTGAGCGGACTCGCAGTTCGCCCCCGTTCGGCAGGGCGTTGCTTGCTTCCTATGGGTGAGGTGCGCCGATGGTTATGCCATCGGTTACAAGGCGCACCACGCCTTCCAGTCATCAAAGATCTGCTGCCGCCGCTGCGGCCGACCACGCACTGGCCCGCTCTCGCCACCCCGCCCACGGGACGGCGGGTGGCCCGCACCATCACGGTCGAGCTCGCCCGCCTGCACCGCACCAGGTCGCCCGGATTCATCGGGCCAGCCTCAACCAGGTCGCCCTGGCCGCCGTCACCGCCACCTTGAGCACCCGGCACCCCCAGCACTGGACTCGTCCCCATCAGGGCCTGCGCGCCCACCTTGCCATCAGCACACGCTCGCCTCACGACCCGTACCGCCGCTCGGCAATGCGCTGGCCGTCGTCGCCCTCCAGCTCCCCTGTGGACTCCCCGCCCCCGGCGGCCCAGCTGCGTTCCCTGCGCAGCGAGACCACCTTTCAGCACCGCATGCTCGGGCGTAACGCGGCTCGCGCGGTGGGAGCCTCTGCTCTGATCAGCTCAGCCACTGCACTCGTCCAAGGGCATCCTCCTGGAGCGTGACGCTGTCACACCGCGGTCGAGTGGTTCAGCTCGAAGACGGTTGCGGAAACAGGGGGAACCAGAGGAGGACTGATGAGCGCATCGGTACTGGCTTGTGGGCCGAGTGAGGCGGAAACAGCCGCCGCGTATGCATTCCTGACGAGCGCCCGCGCCGCCGTCGACTGTGCCCTGCACACTTCCTGGCAAGGAAGCAGCCGCCCGAGAAGCCCGGCGCCGACGGCCTGAGCGCACCGGTGGCCGCTCTGCGGGCTTCCCTGTCCGGGCCCGGCAATCGGGTGCGGCCCCTTCTTCTGCCAGGTCGGCTGGCGAGCGGTCGACGACACACCACCGCCCCCGCGCCTGACCGACGTCAGTGTGGGACTGGAACTCCTGCACGGCCATGCTCTCGCGCACGACGACGTCGTCGATCGTTCCAGATGGCGACTGGGCGGCCCACACTGCACGTGGACTGTGGGGGGGCTGCGCGGTGGGGACGCCTGGCACGCTGTCGGAGCCGCGGTCTTCCTGGGCGATCTGGCTGCGCTGTGGGCTGAGTGGTGCTTGCAGTACTTGTACGAACCCGAGGTGCCGACCACTGCCCGCACTCATCTCGGGACGATGCGCAGCGAGCTGCCGCACGGACAACTGCTGGACCTGGCCGGGCTGCCGGGACCGTCCACCAGTGTGCAGGAGGCGTTCGCCGTGATCCACTCCAAGACGGGCGCCTACACGGTTCGCGGGCCGTTGCTGATCGGCGCGGTAGCGGCCAGGGCGGATCGGCGGGCGATGAACGCGCTTGCCGGATACGCCCGGTTACTGGGGGAGGCGTTCCAGCTCCAGAACGACTTGGGTGACGTCACAGCCGACGAGGAGAGCGGGGAGGATCTGCGGGAGGCCAAGCACACGGTCGTCGTCGCACTCGCCGCCCGGGGGAACGGCCGCGCAGCGGAGGGTCACGGGACGCCTGCCCGGGTGTACCGGGATGAGCGGTGACGAACTGGCCGAGCTACGGGGAGTGATCATCGATACGGGGGCGGTGGGCCGTGTGCGGGCCATGATCGCCCAACCGCGGTGGGAGGGCTTGGAAGTCGCGGCGAGGAGCCCCTTCACCGGTGCCGGGCGGGCGCTGCTGGCCGCGATGACGGACCGGTCTCTGCCTGGCGTCGCGCTGTGGCGGGAGAGCACCCCATGACCACCACCAGCGCAGGCTTCACAAGCGGACAGCCGCCCTTCTGTCCGAGGCGCGCGGCCTTGTCGACCGGCTGTCGCATCGCAGTGCCGTCCCCTCGGCGAAGGGGACGATGTGGCGTACTGGGGAGTTCCCTGTCGGTCGCACGGCCACACCTGCAACAGGACTCTTGTCGAAGATGCGCAAGACCCCCGATGCCCTACAGCACACGCCCGACGATCAGCACGGTCTCGTCCTGGGCCAGGCCGCTGGTCGGCGACGCGAGCGTGAAGACGGAGAAACCGGTGAGGGTCATGGGCCGCGCACCTAAGATGCCCGCGAGCCGACCGTCGAGCAGCAGCCCGCCGAGGAACAGCACATAGATGCTCACGGCCCAGGCAAACGCCTCCCAGCTGAGGTCCAGGGCCTGACTGAGGTCGGGCAGAGCGACATTGATCGCGGGTGGTGTCCAACATCAGCATGAACTGCGCCCTGCAGATCACCATGAGAACCTTCCAGCGGCGCGGGTCCGCGCCTTGGGTGCCTTGCGCGCCCTGCACGGAGATCTTCTACCCGGTCATCGCCGGGCTCCTGTGCTCGATTCACGACGGCGATCCCGTCGAGTAGTCGTCGGGGCATCGCCGGACTTTGACTTGGTCACTGCGGTCACTGCGGTGCGTGGCACCGGGGTCATGCCATCGGGCGTGGCATCTCGGCCCTCATGACCTCAGGTCTCATGACCCACGGCTTCATCTCGGCGCGCAGCCGTTCCGGCGTCGTCTTCCCCAGCAGGTACTGCGCCGCCAGCCCGTCCGGTTGGCTCAGCAGGCCGAGAACGACGTGCTCGGTCCCGAGGTACGCGTGGCCCGCGGCGCGCGCCTCCTCCTCGCTCGCGGTGAGGACCGCCTGTGCGCGGGGAGTGAAGCGCTCGTAGGCGGCGGCGTCGAGCGCGCCGGGGGCGCGGCCCTGGGCACGAAGCGCTGCTGCGCCGCCTGCCTGCTCACACCCGGGATTCCACCGATCTCGGCTCAGGTCAGACCTCCGCTGCGTGCCAGGGGTTTACTGAGGAGCAAAGTGCTCCTTTCGATCACATCGACACTGCGATGCTCTGCAAGCCCTCACCCCCGCGCACCCGCCCTCCCCACCACCCCGTCGTCCTCCAAACACACCCGCAGCCGGTCCAGCCCCCGCCGGGTATGGCTCTTGACCGTGCCGAGCGGCCAGCCCGTGACGTCGGCGATCTGGGTCTGGGTGAGGTCCTCGTAGTAGGCGAGGTGCAGGACGCGGCGTTGGGGGGAGTTGAGGCGCCGCAGGGCGTGGCTCACCACGAGGCGGTCCAGGGTCGCGTCCGGGCCGCCGGTCGTCTCGGGGTCCCGGGTGCCGGACAGGGCGCCCGCGGCGGCGGCCAGCCGGTCCCTGCGGGCGCGGGCGGCCAGCGCGTCGGCGACCTTGCGGCGGGTGATGCCGACCAGCCAGGCGGAGGGCGTTCCGCGTTCCGGGGCGTATCCGCGTCGGCCGCGCCAGGCGGCGGTGAACACCTGCTGGGCCACGTCCTCGGCCTCGCCGGGGTCGCCGAGCGCCTGCCGGGCCAGTCCCCGCACGAGGCCCTCCCACTGCCGGTGCAGGGCTGTCCAGTCGGCTTCGTCCGCGAGGTCGGGCCCGGGGGTCGGGGTCCGTTCGCCGAGCCCTGTGGCCGGGCCGGTCGCCGTCAGGGCACGCTTCATGACCGCATCTCTCCTCGTGAGGCTCGGGGGGGGCGTCCGCGCGGGCCGCCGCACCCGTCCCGCCGCGTCTGTTCCGCGCCGTCCCGAGGATCTGTCGGGGGTCGTGCCGTCAACAACTCGCATCGATATCGCATCGGATGGCGCCCTAGGGTGAGGGCGTGCACAGCAACCCGGCAGAAGGGGCGACATGAGTGACGAGGGGGCGGCAGTCGGGGCCGCCGGGCTGACCACCGGGGCCGTGGCCCGACGGCTCGGGGTCTCGCCCACCACGCTGCGTTCCTGGGACCGCCGCTACGGGCTGGGACCGGCGCTGCGGTCGCAGGGACGTCACCGGCGGTGGGGGCCCGGGGATGTGGCCATGGTGGAGGAGATGTGCCGACTGGCGGCGGACGGGGTACCGCCTGCCGAGGCCGCGCGCGTGGCCAGACTCAAGCGTGGTGCGGGCGCTGGGCAGACAGTGCTGCCGCCACCCGGCGAGGGCGCCCGGCGGGGCGGCGCGGGCAGTGGGCTGCCGCTCGGTGATGTCCGCCGGGAGTGCCGAGGGCTGGCGCGGGCGGCGGTGCGGCTGGACGCGGCGGAACTCTCGGCGCGGCTGCTGGACTCGGTCGCCGCGCACGGGCTGGTGACCGCGTGGGAGGAGGTGATGGTGCCGACGCTGCGGGCGGTGGGCCGTAAGTGGGAGTCGTCCGGGGATCGTTATGTGGAGGTGGAGCATCTGCTGTCGTGGCAGATCTCCACCGCGCTGCGGCGCGCACCGCTGCTGCTGCCGCGCCCGTACGGGTCCGTGGCCGCCGGACCGCCGGTGCTGCTCGCCTGCGCACCCGACGAACAGCACTCACTGCCCTTGGAGGCGCTGGACGCGGCGCTGGAGGAGGCCCGGGTGCCCACCCGCATGTTGGGTGCCGCGGTGCCGACGGAGGCGCTACTGGCCTGCGTACGGCGTACGGGTCCGGCCGCCGTGGTGCTGTGGGCGCAGGCCCGTGCCACGGCGTCGCCCTCGCTGGCCCGGCATGTGGCGGGGCTGGAGTGGGGGCCCGCCGGTGCGCGCAGTCGCCCTCTGGTGCTGCCGACGGGGCCGGGCTGGGACCGCCGTACGGCCGTCGAGTTCCCGCACTGCGGGAGCCTCGGGTCGGCGGTGCGGATGCTCCGCGGGCTGTCCGGGGCGGAGGGGGCGGTGCGGCGTCCGCCGGGGCGGGAGTGACCTTGCCGAGCCGGATGAGCGGAGTCATGTCCGCCGGTCGCTCTGGAGGGCAGCCCGCGGCGCGCGGCACCTACCAGTAGTCCCGTCGCCGGACGAACGGAGTCACAAGCGGCCGACCACGCACAGCGCCCACCGGCCGCCACCACGGCAGTGACCCCACCGCCCCGCCCGCGCCGCGTCACCCCCGCCGCTCACCCCGGAAACCGCCCCGCCGCCCGCAGCGCGTACCGGCGTTCGGCATACGCCAGGTCGTCCCGCCACAGGCGGCCCGCGGCGCGGCGGACGAGGGGGCGCAGGACGGGGGCGGCGTGGCGGGCCAGGGTGAAGCCGGGGCGGTGCGAGGTGGCGACCACGGCTTCCACGACGGTGGTCCGGGGTCTGCCGTCGGGGCCGGGCCCGAGAGGCGTGGCGTGGGTCTCGACGACGGAGCCCGTGCCCTCCCCCTCGACGATCCGCATGACGACCGTGCGGGGCGCGGGTGCGGTGAACTCGGCGCGGACGGGGATGACCAGACGGTGGGTCAGCTTGAAGGAGACATCGACCGTGAACGCGTCCGGGTCCGCGCCCTCCCCCGGCGCCGCTACGACCGTCAGGTCGGTGAACGAGTACGGGTGGAACCACCCGCCGTGCCAGGGGTCGAGCCGGTTGGCGACGACGTCCTCGGGTTCGCAGACGCCGGTGACGGTGTGGACGGCGGTCAGGGCGTCACGCGCCGGGGGACGTCGCATGGCCGGGGGCGGGTCGGCGGCGGCCTCGGGGCGTACCCACAGGAGGACCCCGTCGTCGTGGGCGGGCCAGGGGTGCCAGCCCGCGTGGGGGCCGCCGGGCAGGGCGAGGCCGTGCCAGTGGCACACCAGGGTGCCGCAGCGCACGGGGCTGTCGGCGAGCGGGGCGCCGAGATGGGGGCAGATGCCGGGCCCGGCGACGAGACGGCCGGTGGCGTCGCGCCAGAGCACGGCCTCGTGCCCGGCGACGGTGGCGGACAGCGGGCGGTGCGGGGACAGGTCGCCGGTCGCGCCGGCGACGTACCAGTCCCCGCCGGGCCGGGCGCGGGCACGCTCCAGTGCGGCGGCGATGAGCGCGGGCTTGGCCTGGCGCCAGGTGGGTTGCTGACGTTCCCAGGTGACGGGGCGGCGGCGCAGGCGGAGCAGCGGGATCCTGCGGCGGGGTGCGCCGGGCGTCATACGGCTCCCTCGTGGACGGGCGTACGGCGGGCGGTGAGGCGTGCCGCCGCGAGGCGCAGCAGGCCGTCGGCGGCGACCAAGGCGCGGCGGCCCGGGGAGACGGCGGAGCGGCGGTGCAGCACCGACCAGCCGTCGGCGGCGACGGCGTCGAGGATGCCGCCGTAAAGGACCGACGCGGTACGGACGCAGGGGCGGGCGACCGGGTCGAGGAGTGCCACGCCGGGCGCGGCGCGGCGGTAGGCGGCGCGGGTGAGGGACGCGAAGGCGCGGAGCGCGGCGGTGACTCGGGGGTCGGAGCGGCCGGTGCGGCGGAGGTGGAGCAGCAGGTCGCGGTCGGCTCCGTGGGCTTGGAGGAGGTCCTGGGGGAGGTAGACGCGGCCCCGGTCGAGGTCTTCGCCCACATCGCGCAGGAAGTTGGTCAGCTGGAAGGCGACGCCGAGTTCGGCGGCGTAGGGAGCGGCTTCGGCGCGGGGGACGACGGTGCCCAGGACCGGGAGGAGCTGGAGGCCGATGACGGCGGCCGAGCCGTGCATATAGGCGCGCAGTGCCGTGTAGTCGGCGTAGTCGGTGACGGTCAGGTCGCTGCGCATGGCGGTGAGGAAGTCGGTGAAGTGGCGGTGGTCCAGGGCGTAGCGGCGGCTGGTGTCGGCGAGGGCGGCGACGACCGGTGCGGCGCCGGGGCCGCCGTCGAGGCCGTGTCCGAGGTCGTGGGTCAGCCGGTCGAGGGGCGGGTCCTGGTGGGACGGGTCGTCGGTCAGCCGGACCAGGGCCGGGTCCTGGTGGGACGGGTCGTCAGCGGGGCCGCCGTTCAGGCCGTGTCTGAGGTCGTCCGTCAGCCGGTCCAGCGCGGCAGCTCGGTGGGACGGCTCGGCGGCGGGGCCTGCGGCGGGGGTGTCCACGACGTCGTCGGCGTGGCGGGCGAAGCCGTACAGGGCGTGCACGGCGGGGCGCCGGTCGGGCGGCAGGAGCCGGGTGGCGAGGAAGTAGGTACGGCCGTGGCGGGCGTTGAGGGCGCGGCAGTGGGTGTAGGCGGCGCGCAGCCGGGGGTCGGTGATGCCGGCGGCGTCGAGTTCGCGGTCGGTCATGGGCGGGCTCCTTCGCGGGCAGGCGCGCTACGCCGCGGGCTGGGCGGTGGGCCGGTGATGCGGGCAGCGCGGACGCCCCCCGAACCGGTGACACGGGCAGCGGCGAAATCCCGGACCGTCACGGGCGGGCTCCTTCCCGGGCACGCGCGCTACGGCGGACGGCTGGACCGACGCCCACCGAACCGGTGACACGGGCAGCCGCGAGCTTCCCCGACAGCAGGACCGGCGGGACGCCCACCCCGGGAGTGGTCCCGCAACCGGCGAGGACGGCGTTGGCGGTGCCCCGCACCAGGTTGCGGGGGCGGAACGGCCCGGTCTGGGTGAGGGTGTGGGCGGCGGAGAACGGGGTTCCGGCGGGGTGTCCCGCCGCGCTCCAGTCGGCCGGGGTCACCAGGCATTCCTCCTCGATCGCGGCGGCGATGCCGGTCAGGCCCCGGCGGTCGAGTTCGCGCAACAGGCTGTCGCGGTAGCGGGGGGCGAGGTCGGACCAGTCGGTGGAGCGCGGGCCGATGTCGGTGTTGGGGCAGGGGGCGAGGACGTAGTGCAGATGGCGGCCGGGTGGGGCGAGGCCGGGGTCGGTGGCGGTGGGGCGGGTGATCAGCAGGGAGGGGTCGGTCATCAGGTCGCCGGTGCGGGTGAGTTCACGGAACGTGCGCTGCCAGGCGTGGCCGAAGGACAGGGTGTGGTGGGCCAGTTCGGGCCAGGTGCGGTCGCAGCCCGCGTGCAGCACCACGGCCGAGGGGGCGTGCCGCAGCCGGGCGGGGCGGCGCGGGGTGCGGCCGAGCAGCCGGTAGGTCACCTGCAGGTCGGGGGTGAGGACGACGGCGTCGCAGGGGATGCGGGCGTGGTCGGTCACCACGGCGGTGATCCGTTCGCCGGAGCGTTCGAGACGGGTCACGGTGTGTCCGTAGCGGAGGTCGGCGCCCGCCTCGGTCGCGGCGTCGGCCATCGCGCGGGGCAGGGCGTACATGCCGCCGCGCGGGAAGTACACCCCGGCGACGGTGTCCATGTAGGCGATCACGGCGTAGGCGGCCAGGGCGCGTTCGGGTGCGACGCCCGCGTACAGGGACTGGAAGGTGAAGACGCGGCGCAGCCGTTCGTCGCGCAGGTGCCGGGCGATCCGGGTCTGCCAGCGGCCGAAGCCGCCGAGCGCGGCGAGCCGCAGCAGGTCGGGGGTGAGCATCCGCAGCGGCGAGTCGAAGTCGGCGTCGAGGAACCGGCCGCGTTCGGCCCGGTACAGGGCGGTCAGCCAGTGGCGCAGCCTGCGGTAGCCCGCCGCGTCGGCGCCGCCCGCGAAGCGTTCGATCTCCGCCTCCATGGCGTCGGCGTCGGTGTGGACGTCGAGGCTGCTGCCGTCCGCGAACCGCGCCCGGTAGGCGGGGCGCAGCGCGATCAGCTCGACCTTCTCGCGCAGGCTGGTGCCGACGGCGGCGAACGCCTCGTCGGCGATGTCCGGCATGGTCAGCACGGTGGGACCGGTGTCGATGAGGTAGCCGCCGCGTTCCAGCCGTCCGGCCCGGCCGCCGGGTCGGCTGCCGCGTTCGACGACGGTGACGCGGCGCCCGGCGCCCAGCAGGTGCAGGGCGGCGGAGAGTCCGGCCAGTCCGGCGCCGACCACGACCACATGGTCGGTGGGTCCCTGGATGCTCCGGGTCATCGGGCGGCCTCCGTGCTCGTGTCCGGGGTGGCGGTGATCTCGTCGAGGAGGGCGCGCAGCCGGGCGGCGGGGACGGGGTGCAGCGTGGCCGCGTCCAGGTGGCGCAGGCTCTGCGCGGTCAGCCGGGCGATCCGGGCGCGGATCAGGCCGGGGGCGCCGGTGGCGACGACGGCCGCGCGGACGTCGGCGAGCTGGGCGGGCGTCAGGTCGGCGCGGCCGGTGGAGCGGTCCAGTACGCCGAGGGCGTCCCGGTCCCCCGCGGCGGCCAGGGCGCGGGCCATGGCCAGCAGGGAGGTGGGTTTCCCCTCGCGGATGTCGCCGCCCGAGGGTTTGCCGGTGCTCCCGGGGTCGGCGAAGAGGTCGTCCAGGTCGTCCCGCAGTTGGAAGGCGAGGCCCGCGGCACGGCCCGCCCGGCACAGCGCGGCGGTGGTGACGGCGTCCGCTCCGGCGAGCACCGCGCCCAGCTCCAGGGGGCGTTCCACGGTGTAGCGGGCGCTCTTCAGCTCCGCGGCGCGCGTCGCGCGGGTCAGGGTGCGGTCGGCGGTGGCCTGGCCCTGGACGTCCAGGTACTGCCCGGCCGCCATCTCGGTGCGCAGCGCCCGCCAGACCCCGCGCAGCCGCGCCACCGTCCGGTCCGGGAGCCCGCCGTCCAGCAGGACGTCGGTCAGTACGTCGTCGGCCCAGGCCAGCGCGGTGTCCCCGGCGAGCAGCGCGCCCGAGGTGCCGAGCCGCTCGGCCGCGGGCGGGAGCGCGGCGCCGGTGTACTGGGCGGTGAGGTCGGCGTGCAGGGCCGGCCCGCGGCGCCGTACCGGGGCCCGGTCCATCAGGTCGTCGTGGACGAGGGCGCAGGTCTGGACGAGTTCGAGCGCCGCCGCCGTCCGCAGGGCCGCCCGCACGCGCGGCGCGTCCTCGCCGCCGCAGGCGCGCAGCGACCACCACAGCAGCCGCGGCCGGATACGGCGCCCGCCGCGGCCGGCGAAGTGCGCCACCCGCTCCGCGATGTCCCGGGCGAACACCGGGTCCAGCTCACGGCACCCGACGAGCCGTACGGCGAGCAGGGCGCGCAGCTCACGGCCGACCGCGGCGGGGACGTCGGCGTCCACGGCGGACGCCTCCACGGGACCGTCGCCGCCCGGCCCGGCGGGGTCGGCGGACGGCCTGTGCGGCGGGTCCGCCGTGGGCAGGCCGGGCGCGGGGGTGGAGCGCATCGCGGTTCCTCTCGCCGTCGGCGCGGGCGGGCGCGGCGCCGCTGCCCACGCGTGTCGTGTCACGTCGGTCGTCACCCCGTCTTCGCCATGGGTCCCCCGTACGGATGCGGCGGGAGCGGCACGGGGGCGTTCTCACCCCACGGACGTAGCCCAAGCGGCGGGGAGAGCCCGCCCTGCCCCCGGGCGACAGTCCCGGCGTGTTCCGGCCCGCATCCGCCGCGACCGCCCGACCGGAAGACAGGGTGACTCGACCGGTACGGCCCGAGGCCCCCAGTCCCGACCGTCCCCGAGCGCCCGATCCGACCGAAGGAACCCGTGGACTCCGACACCGACACCGGCACCGACACGGACACGGACACCCACACCGACATCGACGCCGACGTCGCAGTCGTGGGCGCCGGGGCCGCCGGGCTGTCGCTCGCGCTGCGGCTGGCCCGGCCCCCGGCCGGTGCGGACTGGGTGCGCGCGGTGGTGCTGGCGGCGCCGCCCGGCCCGGCGCGGACCGCGCGGCGTACCTGGTGCTACTGGGAAGAGGGCGCGGGCCCGTACGACGAGGTGCTCACCGCGTCGTGGGAGCGGCTGCGGGTGCGGTCGGGCGACGGGGAGACGGTCGACGCGGCGCTCGCCCCGCTGCGGTACAAGATGCTGGATTCCGGGGCGTTCGAGGAGCATGTGGCCGGGGTGGTGGCGGCGGCGCCGTGGGTGCGGTGGGTGGAGGCGGCGGCCGAGGGCGTGGAGTCGGTGCCGGGCGGGGCGCTGGTGCGGGCGCGGCGCGCGGACGGCACCCGGCTGACGGTGCGCGCCCGCTGGGTGCTGGACTCCCGTCCCCCGGCACGGCTCCCGGCGGCCCGCACGACGCTGCTCCAGCACTTCCGGGGCTGGTTCGTACGGACCCGGGAGCCGGTGTTCGACCCGGGCGCGGTGGAGTTCATGGACTTCCGCACGCCGCAGCCGCCGCACGGGCTGTCCTTCGGCTATGTGCTGCCGACCGGGCCGCGTGAGGCGCTGGTGGAGTACACGGAGTTCTCGCGCCGCCCGCTCGGCCGGGCCGCGTACGACCGTGCTCTCGGGCAGTACACCGCGCGGGTCCTGGGGCTGGGCGGGTACGAGGTGCTGCGGTGCGAGCAGGGGGTGATCGCGATGACCGACGGCGACTTCCCCCGGCGGGCGGGCGCGCACGTGTTCCGGATCGGGGCGGCGGCGGGGGCGGTACGGCCCTCGACCGGGTTCGCGTTCAGCGCCGTGCAGCGCCAGTGCGCCGCCGTGGCCGACGCGCTGCACACGGGGCGGGTGCCGCAGCCGCCGCGGGTCCACCCGGCGCGGGCCCGGCTGATGGACGCCGTACTGCTGTACGCGCTGGACCGGGGGCGGGTCGACGGGCCCGCCTTCTTCGCCCGGCTGTTCGACCGCGTCCCGGCGCCGGTGCTGCTGCGTTTCCTCGACGGACGCGGCAGTCTGCCGCACGATCTCGCGCTGGGGCGGCACGTGCCCGTCGCCGCGATGCTCGGCTCGGCGCTCGCCCTGCCGTTCACCCCGCGCCGGACGCCTCCCGTACCCGACCGACGATCCGAGAGGAACAGGGCATGACCGTACTGCGCGACGCCGATCTGGCCGCCGCGTTCGACCACGCCTCCCGCAGCTACGACACGCTGGTGGCGGCCAACCCCGGCTACCACGCCCACCTGCGGCGCTCCGCACGGCGCCTTGGCCTGTCCGGCACCGGGGCGGGGCTGAGGGTGCTGGACCTGGGCTGCGGCACCGGGGCCTCCACGACCGCGCTGGCCGCCGTACTGCCCGACGCCGCGCTCACCGCCGTGGACGCCTCGCCCGGCATGTTGCGCCGCGCGGAGCGGCGTCGGTGGCCGCGCCCCGTGCGGTTCGTGCACGCCCGCGCGGAGGGCCTGGACGAGGCCGGGGTGCGTGGCCCGTTCGACGCGGTGTTCGCCGCGTATCTGCTGCGCAACACCGCCGACCCGGACGCGGTCCTCGCCACGATCCGTGGACTGCTCGCCCCGGGCGGGCGGCTGGCGGTGCACGAGTACGCGCTGAGCGGCCGACGGGCGCACCGGGCGGTGTGGAACGCGGTGACCGGCGGCCTCGTCCTGCCGGTGGCGACGCTCCTCGGGGACGGGGACCTGTACCGGCATCTGCGGCGCAGCGTGACCGGCTTCGACACGGCCGGACAGCTCGCCGGACGGGTGGAGCGCGCCGGGTTCACGGGGGTGCGGGTGCTGCCGCTGCCGGGCTGGCAGACCGGGATCACCCACACGGTCGTCGCGGCCCGGGAGGCGGCGCGATGAGCCCCCGCGCGGGAGTACGGCGATGACCGGCGCGCCCTCCCTCCGCACGGACGGCGGCCGGTCCCGTCCCGGCCGCGACCGGCTCGCCCGGCGGCTGCCCGCCCCGCCCGGCAGACCGTGGGCCGAAGGCGCGACCCCGCCGACCGCGGCCGTCGTCGGCGGCGGCGTCGCCGGGCTCACCGCAGCCACCGCGCTCGCCGAACGCGGCGTCCACGTCACCCTCTACGAACGGGAACCGCACCTCGGGGGACGCCTCGCGGGCTGGCCCACCCGGCTGGCGGACGGCACGGCGGCGACGATGAGCCGCGGCTTCCACGCCTTCTTCCGGCAGTACTACAACCTGCGGGCCCTGCTGCGCCGCACCGACCCCGGCCTCGCCCGGCTGACCGGGCTGCCCGACTACCCGCTGCGGCACGGCGGCGGACGGCAGGACAGCTTCCGGCATGTGCCGCGCACCCCGCCGCTCAGCGCGCTCGGTTTCGTCGCCCTCAGCGAGTCGTTCGGCGCGCGCGACCTGACCCGGATGAACCCGCGCGCCGCGCTGCCCCTCCTAGACGTCCGGGTGCCCGGGGTGTACGACCGGCTCGACCAGGTCAGCGCCCATGGCTACCTCGAGGCCATCCGGTTTCCGGCGGCGGCCCGGCATCTGGCCTTCGAGGTGTTCTCCCGCAGCTTCTTCGCCGACCCCCGGCAACTGTCGGCGGCGGAGATGGCGCTGATGTTCCACATCTACTTCCTGGGGTCGGCCGAGGGGCTGCTGTTCGATGTGCCGACGGAGCCGTTCCCACAGGCCCTGTGGGACCCGCTCGCCCACCGGCTGGACACGCTGGGCGCCCGGCTGCGGCTCGGCGAGGCGGTGACGGAGATCCGGGCACGGCCCACGGCCGGTTTCACCGTGACGTCCGACGAGGGCGGGACGGCGTACGACGCGGTGGTGCTGGCGCTGGACGCGGGAGGTCTGCGGTCGCTGGTGGCCCGCTCGCCCTCCGTCGGCGACCGGGGCTGGCGGGAGCGGGTGGCGCGGCTGCGGACGGCGCCGCCGTTCCTGGTGTCGCGGCTGTGGCTGGACCGGCCCGTCGCCGCGGACCGGCCCGGCTTCCTCGGCACGAGCGGCTTCGGGGCGCTGGACAACGTGAGCGTGCTCAGCGGCTGGGAGGGCGAGGCCGCGCGCTGGGCGGCCCGTACCGGCGGCTCGGTGGTGGAGCTGCACGCGTACGCGGTGGCCGGGGACGCCGACCGGGACCAGGTGCGGCGGGAACTCCTCGACGCCCTGCACCGCGTCTACCCGGAGACGGCGGCGGCCCGGGTCCTCGACGCCCGGCACGAATGGCGGGCGGACTGCCCGCTGTTCCCGGTCGGCGGCTACCGGGACCGCCCGGCGGTGCGGACGCCCACGGACGGTCTGGTCGTCGCGGGTGACATGGTCCGCACCGGTCTTCCGGTGGCCCTGATGGAACGCGCCGCCACCAGCGGCTTCCTCGCCGCGAACGTGCTGCTCGGGCGGTGGGGGCTGCGCGGGCACGAACTGTGGACCGTACCCGAGCGGGGCCGCTCGGCGCCGCTGCGGTGGGTGGCGGCGCGGGCGTCGGCCGTCGGGGCTGGGGGTTGAATGGGGGCGACGGTCGTCGGGCAAGGGGCCCGGCGACGGACAGCGGGCCCGGCAGCGGGCCCGGCGGCTCAGCGCGGCCGACTGCTCAGCGCGGCGGGCGGACACCAGGCCCAGTGGGTCAGCGCTGCCGGGCCGCTGGGTCAGGGCCCATCACAGCCACCGGGTCAGAACTCACCACCGCCCCCAAGTCAGAGCCGTTTCCCGCCACCTGCTCATGGCTTCACGGCCGCTTTCCCCGAGCCCGCCGGAAGCGCTCAAGCCCCTCCGCCAGGTCGACAACCGGCTCGGGGTACGCCAGGACGGCCCGGTCCAGCCCCGGCAGCCGCCACGGCTCATGCACCCGCGGCGCGGCGACACCGCGCAACTCCGGCACCCACCGGTGCACGTACACCCCGCTCGGGTCGTACTTCTTGCCTTGGGTGACCGGGTTGAGGACCCGGTGGGGACGGGTGTCGGTGCCGGTGCCCGCCATCCACTGCCAGTTGAGTTGATTGTTGGCCAGATCGCCGTCGACCAGCCAGTGCAGGAAGTGCGCGGCGCCGACACGCCAGTCGATGTACAGGGTCTTGGTGAGGAAGCTGGCGGTGAGGAGGCGGGCCCGGTTGTGCATCCAGCCCTCCTCGCGCAGTTGCCGCATGGCCGCGTCCACGACGGGGTAGCCGGTGCGGCCCTCGCGCCAGGCGTCGATGTCGGCGCGGGCGTCGCGCTCGGTGCGCCAGTGGTCGTGCCGGGTGCGCAGCTCGGTGTGGGCGCTGGACGGGCGGGCGGCGAGCACCTGGCGGTGGAAGTCGCGCCAGGCGAGCTGCCGTACGAACGACCGTGCCCCGGCGCCGCCGTGCCGACGGGCCCGCTGGACCAGTTCCACCGGGGACAGGGTGCCGAAGTGGAGCGGGGCGGAGAACCGGGAGGTGGCGTCCGCGCCCAGGTCGTCGCGGGTGTCGTCGTAGGCGTCGAGCCCGTCGCGCCAGTAGGCGGCGGCCTGAGCACGCGCGGAACCCTCGCCACCGGGCGGCAGGGCGGGTGAGACGCCGGTCCCGGTGAGTGGGGGGATCTCCTCGCCGCCCACCTCGTCGGGCACGCGGACCCGCCCCGGGGCGGCGACGACAGCGCGCAGCGGGGTGCCTTCCCAGTGCCGGTGATAGGGCGTGAAGACGGTGAAGTGGTCGCAGGCGGCGGGTGTGATCGTGCCGGGCGGAACGGCGACGGTGACCGCCTCGTGGACGAAGAGCCGACGGCCCGACCGTTCCAGGGCCGTACGCAACCGCTCCTCGCGGTGCATGGCGAACGCGCTGTGCCCGGCGGACACATGCACCTCGCAGGCGTCGGCCTCGGTCACCACCCGGCACACCTGGTCCACCGTGGCGCCCCGGCGCACCACGAGCCGTCCGCCGCGCTCACGCAGCGAGGCGTCCAGGTCGGCGAGGCAGTCGTGCAGGAAGGCCCGCCGGTTGGGCGCGGCGAACCCCGACTCCTCGATGGCCGGGTCGAGCACGAACAGCGGGACGACGGCGTCGGCGGCGTCCAGCGCGGCGCGCAGCGGCGGATGGTCGTGCAGACGCAGATCGGCGGTGAACAGGACGACCGAGATGTGCATGGGCGTCAGCTTCTTCCCAGGAGACGGCGGATACGGCTGCGGACACCTGTGTGTTCCGCCGAGACCACCGTCCCGGATGCGCCCACCTCCCTCCTCGGTGAGCCACGGCCGGAGCCCGTAGCCCGGGGCCGCGCCGAAGGCTCAGGCGAGCCCCTCCAGAAACCCCGCGAGCAGGCTGTGCAGCACCTCAGGCCGCTCCAGGTGCAGGTCGTGACCGGTGCCGGGGATGCTCATGGCCGTCGTGGCGGGCCGCCGGCGGAGCATGTCGTCCACTTCGGGACCGGGCACGAAACTCGACTGGGCCAGGACGACCAGGGCAGGGCACTCGATCTGCTCCCACTCGTGCCGGAAGGAACGCCTGGCGTTCTCCGCCAGCGAGCCGACCATGACGTCCCGGTCGAACCGCGGCCACCAGCCGTCCTCCCGTTCCTCCAGCCCCGCCGCCCAGCCCGCCCCCACGGCCCCGCCGCCGAGGAACGCGGCTGCCGCCGCGCGTGAGGGGAACGGCACCGGCCAGGAGTCGAGCCACCGCCCGATGGCCGCGGGCCTGTCCGGGGCAGGTTCACCGGGACCGGCCTCGACAAGCACGAGCGCCCGCACCCGTCCGGGGTGGGCGGCGGCGGTGAGCAGCGCGGTGTGCCCGCCGAGGGACTGGCCGACCAGGACGGGCCGCCGCAGCGCGAGTCGATCGGCCACGGCGATGACGTCGGCGACGTAGGCGGCGCGGGAGACGTCCCGGGGGTGGCGCTCGCTCGCGCCGTGCCCGCGCTGGTCGACCGCGACGACCCGGTACCTGGAGTGCAACCGCCGTGCCAGCGCGTCCCATTCACCCGCGTGCCCGGCCAGGCCGTGGAGCAGCACGACCGGCGGTCCGGACCCGCCCCAGTCCCGGCAGACAAGACGGACCCCGGCTCGCACCACCACCTGCTCGGACCACACCACGCCGACCCCCAGAAAGTCACCGGGTCCCGATCATGCCGCAACCGCCCCGGAAACGCCCCAGAGCCAGCGGCCTCCGGCCCTGACGAGTACGACGAGGCACACGGCGGCCGACCGTTCCGAGCGCCCACCCGGTGAAGCATGTGAAGCGTGCCCGCTGCACGCTAGAGTGCCGGGGTGACCAGTAGGGACGAGTGGGGCGGGCAGGTGGCCGACGCCATCGCCGTACTCATGCAGCGCAGTACGCGGGCCCATCTGTACGGCATCCTCACCGAGGGTGTCGCCCCCGGGGTCAACGAGGCGACGTACCCCGTGCTGTCGGGGCTCGACAGGAAGGGACCTCGGTCGGCCGCGACCCTGGCCACCGAGATCGGGATCGACCGCTCGGTGACCAGCCGTCACGCCACCCGCCTGGAGGAGGCCGGGCTCCTGCGCCGCGCACCCGACCCGTCCGACCGCCGGGCGACGCTGCTGGTGCTCACCCCGCGGGGCGAGCGGGCCGTCGAGGTGATGCGTGAGCGTCTCGCGCACGCCGTAGGTGACTACCTCACCACCTGGGACGCCGCCGAGGCGGATGCCTTCGTGACGTCCCTGACCCGGTTCGTGGAGGAGGGCCCCTGGGGTCAGGACACCACCTGACCCCGGCCAGGCGCCCGTCGAAGCCCGTCAGGACACCACCTGACCGCAGCCAGGCGCCCGTCGATGCCCGTCAGGACACCACCTGACCGCGCCCAGCCGCCCGTCGATGCCCGTCGAGGCGTCCGCTCAGCGGGTTCAGGACCGGGCCCGTGCGGACGAGGAGGAACGCCAGCGCCGAGGTGAACGTCGTCGCCATCAGAAGGGCGAAGGCGGCGGTGAAGGAGTACCGGTCCGCGAGCATCCCCATGCCCAGCGGCGCCAGGACGCCCGCGAGTTGCCCGCCGGTCATCAGCACCCCGATCCCGGAACCGGTCAGCTCGGGCGGCACGGCCCGCACGATCGTGGCGATGATGGTCACCTCCGCCAGCCCGGAGGCACACAGCGCGAGGGCCTGGAACACGATGAACTCCGTGAGCGACCCCGCCCCGATCATCAACCCCAGGAACCCCGTACCGGCGAGCAGCGCGGGCACCGCCAGCACCCGGGGCCGCGCGGCGAACCACCGAGTGAACAGCACCCCACCGAGAACCGCCGTCAGACTCATCGCGGTCAGCGGTACGACGGTGGCCAGTCCCGTGTCCCCGATGGCGACGCCCCTCTCCCGCACCAGATAGGCGGGCATCCAGCTGACGACGCCGAAGGACAGCATGTTGGTGCAGCAGTACAGCGCGGCGAAGCCCCAGATGAGGGGTGAGCGCAGCGCCGCCGTCAGAGCGGTCGGCAACGCGGGTCCACCCCGCGCCTCGGCTTCCTCGGGTACGGGGTCGTCCTGGTCGTCGGCCGGGCGGCGCCGGGCGCCCAGTACGCCGTACACCACGATCGCCGTCGCCCCGCAGACCGCGGCGAGGATCAGCAGGGTGGTGCGCCAGCCCAGCCCGCCGACCGAGGGGGCGACCAGCAGCGGGACGAGCGCGCCCGCCACCAGGTTGCAGGCGATCACCAGCCCGACGGCCACCGTCCGCCCGCGCCGGGTGGAACGCTCACTGAGCGCTTTGAAGACATTGGGTACGAGGGCGCCCGCGACCATTCCGCCCAGCAGCCGGAAGACCACCAGGTGGAGATAGGTCGCCGACAGGCCGGTGGCGGCGGCGAGCACCGCCCACACCAGGAACTCCAGGGTGAGCACCCGGCCGGGTCCGAAGCGGTCGGCGATCAGCCCGCCCGGTATCTGGGTCAGCACCCCGGTGAGGGCGAAGCCCCCGACCAGCCAGCTCAGTTGTCCGGCGCCCACCCCGAACTCGTCGCCGATCAGCGGCAGCGAGGTCGCCATCAGCGCGCGATCGGCGTTGTCCACGAGGAAGAGCAGGGCGACGACCGCCCCGGTGGCCACCGTGCCGCTGGAACTCCGTCGGTCCAGTGCCATGGCCCTCAGCCCTCGAAGATCGCCGCTACGGCCGGGTCCAGGGGAGTGAAGTGGTCGAAGAGTTCGAGCGCGATCAGGGAGGGCCGGAGGGCGCGCAACGCGTCCTCGTACCGTCTGCGGGCCGGGTCCTCAGGAGCCAGTCCCTCCATGGCCTTGATGTTCTCGATCGCCGCGCGGATCGATCCTTTCCGGACGTACGTCCCGGCGTACTCACCACCGTCAAGACCGTCGGCGAGCACGTCCGTCGGGGTGACCCCCCGCCCGTCCCCGCTCGACGGCCCGGCTTCCGCGCCCGGTTCCCTGTCCTTGCGCACACCACTCCCCATGCGGAACACCTCCAGCTACGCGTGCACGGTGCACGCTTTGAAGCTAGCATGAAGGCGTGCTCGCTGCACGCATCCGGACAGGAACGACGACCGGTCAGCGCGGCCCCATCCGCGCCGACCAGCCTCTGCGGACTCACCGCCCACGCGGCACCACCAGGGACGTACGGGCACCCCCGACCGCCCCGATAAACGGATGGTCCCGAGCGAGCGGCACGCGGCAGGATGCTCCGCATGACACTGCCCACACCCGAACTGCACACCGCCCGTCTACGACTGCGTCCGTTCACCGACGCCGACGCGGCACCGCTCTACGCGCTCCACAGCAGCGCCCATGTACTGCGTTACTGGGACTCCCCGCCGTGGACGGAACCGGCCCGCGCCCAGCGCTTCCTGGCGACCTGCCGGAAGATCGAGGAGGAAGGGACGGGAGCTCGGCTGGCCATCGACCGCGTCTCCGACGGCACATTCATCGGCTGGTGCGGCCTGACCAACTGGAACCCGGACTTCCGATCCGCATCCCTGGGCTATGTCTTCGAAACCGCCGCGTGGGGCCACGGCTACGCCACGGAGACCGCGCACGCCGTCCTGCGGTGGGCGTTCGACACCCTGGACCTGAACCGCGTCCAGGCCGAGACCGACACCCGCAACGTGGCATCCGCCCGCGTCCTGGAGAAGCTCGGCTTCGTCCACGAAGGCACCCTGCGCGAGGACTGCGTGGTGGGCGATGTCGTCTCCGACTCCTGGGTCTTCGGGCTCCTGCGGCGAGAGTGGCTGCCGAGGGTTGACCGCTAGGTGTATTGCCTTGTGAGGTTGGGGACGCGGCACGGCACCGGAACTACTCTCCAGTTCTGCCGGATGTTATGGGTCGCTGACATTGGCGCACCGGCCCGGCGCTCTCGCATACTCCTGTGCACGGGCAGGTTGACGGACCACGAACAATCCGGGCAGCCAGTCCGGGGGCTCGTCCCTCCTGAGCCCTGATTTCCCACCCCACACTCCCACTCCCACTCCCACTCCCACTCCCATGCTCATGCTCATGCGAAGGGACCCCCCATGCGTCTTTCCCGGCCCTTGCTCGCCGCGGGCATCGCCCTCGGCCTGGCCACCGCGGTACCGGCCCTCGGCGGCACCGCAGCCGCCGCCCCGAACCCCATCGTAGGCGGCGAACAGGCCACCTCCACCTACTCGTTCATGGGATCGATCCAGGTCAACGGCAGCCACTACTGCGGGGCCTCACTCATCTCACCGGAGTGGATGGTCACCGCCCTGCACTGTACGTACGGCAACGGCGCTCTGCCGCCCTCCGCGCTGCGCGTGCGGATCGGCTCCAACGACCGCCTCAGCGGCGGGAGTCTGGTCGGTGTGTCACAGATCGTCCGGCCCTCCAGCAGCCAGAGCATGCCCGGTCAGGACATAGCCCTGCTCCGCCTCAGCACCCAGGTCAGCAACACGCCCGCGCCGATCAGCGCCGGCACACCGGCCGACAACTCCGCCGTCCGCCTGCTCGGCTGGGGACAGACCTGTCCGCAGCGCGGCTGTTCCACGGCGGCGCCCCGCTATCTCAAGCAGCTCGACACCAGGGTGCTGCCCGACAGCTCCTGCACCGGCATGGTGAACAGCCGGGAGCTGTGCATCGCGGGCACCACCTCCAACACCGCCTGCTACGGCGACTCCGGCGGACCGGCCCTGATCAACCGCAACGGGCGTCTCGAACTGGCGGGCGCCACCAGCCGCAGCGGCGCGAACAGCAGCACCTGCGGCGTAGGCGGCGCCGTCTACACCGATGTGGCCACCTGGCGGTCCTGGATTCAGCAGTACACCGGGGTGCTCTGAGCCCGAGGAGGATTCCCCCGGCCCGGTTCCGGCCGCGGATCTGGGCCACGGGACAGCCGCCGCCGGGGCCGGAGACGACGGACTTCCGGCCCCGGCCGTACCCCGCACACCACCGCCTCCCCACCACGGAACATGAGCCCACCGTTCACGCATCGCCGGTCTCCACACCCGGCACCCCGCCCATGGACACCCATGGACACCCATGGACATCGCACACGCGAGGCAACTAGCCTCCACCAGCCATGGACCTGGAACTGCGGCACTTCCGCATTCTGCTGGCGATCGCCGAGGCGGGCAGTCTGAGCAGGGCAGCCGCCACCCTGATGCTCTCCCAGCCGGCCATGAGCACCCAACTCCGCCGGATCGAGGAGTCGTTCGGCCAGCCGCTCTTCGAACGCTCGGCCCGTGGGGTGGTACCCACCCTCACCGGGGAACTCGTGATCGTGCACGCCCGGGACGCGGTGGCCAGCGCCGACCGTATCCGTGGCTACCGGCTCCGGCCGCCCGCGGGCGCGGAACCTGTGACCGTCGGAGGCAGTTCCGGCCCGATGCTCAGTCATCTGACGCTCCATCTGCCGGGCGCGCTGAGCAACCCGGTGAGCTTCGTCCAGTTCGCGAGCACCGGGGAGGCGATGAGCCGGGTGGGCGACCGGACGATCGACGCCGGATGCCTGGTCGATCTGGACGGCTTCGGCACGGCACCCGGCGACGGGGTCGTCGTGGACGTCATCGGACTGGAACCGGTCGTGGTGATCCTCCCCGCGGGTCACCCTCTCGCCGCACAGGAACGGATCGACCTGGCGGGGCTCGCCACCGAGACCTGGCTGCTGCCGCCGAACGACCCGGGCTGCGACGACTACGGGGCACTGGTCGACGCCTGCGGGAAGGCCGGCTTCAGCCCCCGGGTCTCACCGCACCGGGTCGGGGACCTGAGCACCCTGTGCGATCTGGTCGCCCAGGACGTCGGCCTGACCCTGGCCCAGGGGTCCGCCCGCGCACGGGAGGGCGTGGTCATGCGACGGCTCACCGGCGATCCACTGCTCGGCAGGCATCTGCTCGCCCTGCATCTCGCCTCGCCCCTCATCAGCGCCCGCCCGCTGCTGCTCGACCTCGTCCGGGAGGCATTCAGGACCCGCTGTGTCAGCTCCCCCACACCCCACAGCCCAGCGAAAGGACAGCAATGCCCCACTCCACATGGTTCGCGGCGGCCGGCGCCGCCGCGGCCCTCACCATGATGCTGGCGCCCACGGCCCACTCCGTGTCCGCCCCGCGTCAGTCCGCGGCGGTGACGACCCTCACCTACGACAGCACCCGCGCCCGCGGCTGGGAAGCGGCCATCACCGCCGGAGCCGCCTCCTGGAACACCAACGTGAGCAATGTGCGCCTGGTGAAGGCACCGCCCGGCACCCGGGCCGAGATCCAGATCATCGCCACCAACGGCTGGCCGCAGGCCACCCTGGGCCCCGTACGGCCGGGCGGCCAGGCACGGGCGGAGCTAGGGGGTGTCTGACGGATCTCCGTCAGACACCCCCTGGGCGCCCAGGCTGTCACCCAGGGCCACGACAAGACCCGTATCGCTGCTCATGAGATCGGCCACAACCTGGGTCTGCCGGACACCAAGCCCGGCCCGTGCTCCCAGTTGATGTCGGGCTCCAGCGCCGGTACCGGCTGCACGAACCCCGTCCCTGACGCGGCGGAACGGGCCCGGGTCGAGTCGGCCTACACCGGCCGCACCGCCACGGCAGCCCCGGCGGACGGCCGCGTACTGCTCGACGCCCGCTGAGCCGGGAGGCGTCGAGGCCGGCCCGGAATCCCTGACAGTGCCGGGGCCGGCACGCGGTCCTGCCCACGCTCGTGCGGGGCGGGCGGGACCGCGTCACCGGCTGATCGACCGGGCGGTGAGGCCGTGGCAGCCCCGTCCTACGCCCCGCACCGCCTCTTCCGTCCATCAGCTCCGGCAAAGACGGCCGTCGAGCTCCCGTGGCAACGGATAGACGCGCTCCGCGGGAAGCAGCCGCTGGGCCTTCGCCGCCTGCCCGCTCTGGATCAGCGCGCCGGCTTTGCGGGCCTGCGCGGTGACATCGGTGAGGCTGACGATCCACTCATCGGTGAAGTCACGGATGAGCCGACGACCGACACCGACCTGGATGCTGTAGTGGTTCAGCGGCGCGCCCCGCGCGGACCGCTCCGGGTCCCACTGGACATGCACGTCCGCCGCGGCCACGGCATCGGGGTCGGCGGTCGTGAGGACCGCCCGGGACAGGGCCTCCTCCCAGCCCTGCCGGGTGATCCGCACCGCGAGAACCCGTTCCTGACCGGGCTTGCGGGCCCAGTTGCTGCGATGCATCAGCCACAGGAACGAGGGCTTGATCCAGGTCATCCGCCGGAACGAGAACGGTGCGACGAAACGGCCCGCCCGCAGCGCCGCGTCGGCGATGGCAGGCGCGTACGCCTGATAGACCACGATCGTCCGAGCATCGAAGTCGGCGCGGATCTCATACTGGGGAGCCATACGCCGCACCCTTCCAGCCGCTCCACTCCCACCGCGAACCCTTTTCCGGCCCCCACACCCGCCGCCTCCCCTTGAGAAGAGGCACCAGCCGGACACGGAGGCCGCGGCCGAGGAACCGGGCGAAGTCCCGCGCGCTTCGGAGGCGGGGCGGGCGCTCACGTCCGCGATCCGTACCATCACCCCACGTCCGACACCACCTCGGCGACCCGCTCGGCCACATCCTCCCAAGGACGCGGAGCGAGGACCGGCACTCCGGCCGTCCGCGCCCGCGCGGCGAGCCAACGGCCGTACAGCACGCTGACGCGGGCGCGGTGGTGCTGCGGTCCGGCCTCAGGTTCCCGGCTCAGGTAGTTGGCTGTCACCCGTGCCTCGTCGTCCTCATGGAGGAAAACACCCCGGACCGGGCCGCCGGGCGACATCGGCACGGGCAAGATGTAGTCCCCTTCCAGGATCACCGGGGTGCCGGTGTCCACATGGTTGGCCACGATTGCCTCTATCGCGGGCGCGAGCACGCGGGCGACCGCGATCTGCCGCTCGACCACTGACGCGGGCGCCTGCCGGGCGGCCTCCGGGTGAGTGCGCCAGACATGGATCTCCGGCAGTTGCTCGGGCAGGGTCACCGCGAGCAGGGCCTCCACGATGTCGTCGACCTCCACGACGGGGACACCGTACCGACGTGCCAGTGCCCGGCTGACACCGGTCTTCCCCATCCCTGACGCGCCCCCGACGGCGAGGACCTGCCAGTCGGGGCTGGGTCGGTGTTCGTTCGTACCGTTCACCTGGGAAGGGTAACGGGGCGTCAACGGGGGTCGGCGCCGAGGGGAACCAGAAGGAGTGTCCCCGCCTCCCCTTGATCGTTTCACTCCGCGTGAGGAAGCCGTGGTGCCCCGCCGGAAGCAGCGGGCCGGCCCTTCACGCCGAACGAGGTGTTGAACAGAACATGGGCACGAACGCACGAGCGAAGCGGCCGGTCCACCGGCTGATGGGAACGGCCGTCACGCTGACAGCACTGGGCACGGGGGCAACCCTCCCGGCCCAGGCGGCACCGGTACTCGCCCCCGCCGCGGCGGCGGGTGAGTGTGCGCTGGGGCAGTGGAAGGTGGGCACGGGCGCCACCCTGTACCGGGAGATCATCGTCCACACCACCCATGTCTTCGCCGTCAGCAGCGCCTGGAACACCGGCTGCATGCCCGCGCCGATCGGCCGGACGACCGGCGACTTCTACTGGCTCGACCGCAGCGACCTGTGGGGCAAGGGCTGGGTCCTCTCCGCGTGGGACGAATCCGGCGAGGTCGAGAAGACTTTCCTGCGTATGCCCAAGGAACCGAACCTCAAGCAGGCGTGGACGGACCGGGACGACCACCTCGCCGCCTGGCGCACCTACAGCAGCGCCGACTGCCCCGCCGACCAGCTCTGCCTCTACAAGGGCACCGGCCACACCGGCGACGGCGTCCGTTTCGTCGACGCCCCCGACGTCACCCAACTCGACTGGTGGGACATCAACGACGAGGTCGTTTCCTACCGCAACAACACCACCCACGACTTCTGCTGGTACGAGGACTTCCGCTACGAAGGCGCCAAGGGCCTGTGGAAGGCCGGCACCTCCCTCGACCAGATTCCCGAGGATCAGAAAGCCACCAGTTCCATCGCCCCCGCCCGCACCGACAGCGACGGAAACCCCACCTGCTGAACCCACGACCGGCGGAAGGGGCTGCTGGGGCGGCATCGTGACATGCCCGATCACGCCGCTGCGGGGCGGCACGTGCGAGCGGGGTAGGTGTCGTACTGGCGTGGCCCGCAGCGAGTAACGCTGGTCGGGGGGCACCGTCAGCCCGCGGCCAGAGCCTGGCGGTGCCGGGCGGAACCCCGGCTCATTCGGTAAGGCGCGGGCCTCAGCGCGCCCGCACCACCGACGCGCCCGCCATGAGGATCACGCCCGAGCGGATCTCGGCATGCCGATCCACCTCATCTGAACGCGACCTGGCCTCGCAAGGCCACGAAGCCTCGGTGCCTGCGGAGAAGGTGGCTGAAGCGAAGACCGTCCCGTGCCTACGATCGTGCCGGTTGGTTGGCGATCAGCAGCGTGCTGTCGGCGGCGCGGAAGCCCAGGCGGGCGTAGATGCGGGCGACGGCGTCCTCGGCGTAGGCGAGGAAGACGGTGTGCACCCCGTGGTCGCGGGCGTGCTGGGCCAGGGCCACGGTGACGGCGGCGCCGAGCCCCTGGCGGCGAGCGGTGGGCAGAGTACCGACGCCGCCGACCTCGGTCGCACCGATCGCGGGGTGGTAGTGGCCGACGGCGAGCGGGGTGCCGTCCGGGGCGAGAGCGGCGATGAGTGTCTTGTGCCCGGCCTGGATGGCAGGGCGAATCGCCGCGACCGTGCCGTCCGCGACCAGTTCCTCGGTCACCGCCGACAACTCCGCGCGACCCGCCGAACCCACCGCGGTGCCCACGTCGGCGAAGGCCAGGCGGGGAAGGGCGAGTGCTGAGGGCAGGGCCGGGTCGTCGGCCGTCAGCGCGCGGACCGTGACGCCGTCCGGCAGCGACGGCGCAGGCAACGCGTGCTGCGAGGGAAGGACCATCAGCGGGCGTTCTTCAACGGGGAGCCCGACCGCCTCGATACGGGCGCGCAGCATCGGCGCCGCCTCAGCGAGCCACTCGAAGGCTTCCGGCACACCCAGCTCGCGCTGCCGGGCGCGCACCCGGGTGATGTCGGCGGCGGTGACGACCGCGGAGCCCTCCGCGGTGGGCTGGGCGTGACTCGGCCCGCCGTAGTACGGGGTTCCTGGCTCCTTCCGTACGAACAGCCGCAGCGGGCCGAAGTCTTCGGCGTCGGCGAAGAGCAGGGGCACGGTGGCGTAGTACTGCTCGATACGGGCGCGCAGCGATAGGTCCCTCATGCGTCGCATCCCACCACGGGGCGGCGGCGTACCGCATCCGAGAATTGCCGTTCAGAACGGACGCAACGCCCCTCGACGCGTCCGCACCGGGGTGGTGGCGGGGGTTCCCGTGCTCGGGGTCGTCATCGCGCATCCTGTCTGCGGGCACGAGAAGGCCGAGCCGCCACGGCGCCGGGCACCGACAACTGCGCCTGGTACCGAGGCGAACGAAACTTGCCAGGAGGATGTCGTCGCGCATCTCCCAGCACGGGCGTAGCCGACGGATTCAGTGCAGGAGCGCGAAGCTCTGGCCGATGCCTCAGCGGTACATGCCCAACCCGCCACCCCAGGCGACGCGTACACCATCACTCCCAGGATGAAGCTCTGCGGCGGCTGGACCTGACGCCCGGCGCTCCGACAGCGGCAGGTTGGGATTCCAACCCGTCTGTTCTCGCTCGTGTACCACATTCCGTGGCGAGGCCGACGCATGAGGGCTCAGCCGAACGGGGATTACAGCTGGATGAAAAGCAGGGGGTACGGGAACGTCGGGGACCGTGGGCGGCTGCCCCATTGGTTACGGGGGCTGCTGGTCCTCGCGGCCGGATGGGGAGTCCTGCTCTGCGGTCAGCAGGTCGCTGAAGGCTACGGGGCGACCATGGAGTACCGCGACGCACCGCTCTGCCAGGGCGAGGGCCGGAGCGGAGACGGGGATGAGGGGGAACCGTGCGTGCGGCGCGAGCCGGGCACGGTGCTCGACCGGCGGACGGGTGAGCGCTGCACGTCCGACGGCACGAGCGGCGGCACGACGGGAGGCATCACCGCCGGAGGTATCACGGCCGGAGGCGGTATGAACACCGCCGGTGGTGCCAGCGGCGGAGTGACCGCCGGCGGGGTCACCACCGCAGGCGGCGGAGGAGGAGGTACGACGTGTACAACGTACCGCGACCTGAGGGTCCAACGGCCAGGGGGCACAGCCTGGTTGGGTGTGGGATCGGAGACGTACGACGATGCCAGGAAGGGTGACCAGGCCGAAGTCCGGCTGTGGCAGGGGGACGTCGTGGAGCTGAGGGTTCGCGGCCACATCGACTCCTACGCGCCCTCCTCGCAACAGGCGGTGCTCCCATGGCTCGCGCTGGGCTGTCTGATCCTGGCGAGCGGCGCATGGGCGTTGCTGAGCGGCCGGCTCTCCGGCCTCTTCGCCTTCCCCAACTTCGGCCTGCTGTTCGTGGCCGCCGGGGTCGGCTGGCTCGGCTCCATGGCACTGTTCGGCGGCCACCCCGTGGCCTGGGTGTTCGCCATCGTGTGGACGGGCTTCGCGGTCTTCTGGACCGTGAGTGCGTGGCGGGACAGATAGCAGCCCGTTCGAGCCTCCAGCGACTGGACCGCCGGTGCGCGGGGTGCCTGAGCTGAGACGTCCCCCGGACACGGCTTGCGTTCACTCACCCGTCACATCACCGGATCAACGACAACGGTGGACCGGCAGATTCCGCCCCACCGCCACACCATCAGGCGAGCGGTGCTGACCGTCGCCGACACCGGCTTCCTCAAGAAGGGCACCTGGTCGGCGAGGGTCCAGCACCAGTGTTCCGGCACCACGAGCCGCACGGAGAACTCCCAGACCGGCGTCTTCCGCGGACGCCGCCCACAGCCTCAGCAAGAGCTGGCGATACGAACTCGAACAGGCCAACGTCGTCCATGTCATGGCCACCACCCGGCACGACACCGTCGTCACCCACTGGCACCCGACCGCCCCGTCCTACGACCTCTTCCCCAGTCTGCCCCGGCAGAAGCGCCGTTCCTGCGACGACGGCGCCCATGGCCCGCGGGTCCACGACTGGGCCCGCGTCGAGGTCGGGCCCCGGCACCGCGAAGACCGCTGACACTGGGTCATCGCCCGCCGCAGTGACTGCCTGCCAGCCCGAGGAGATCTCCTACGACATCGCCCACAGCCCCACCGACCTACCCTGGACGAGCTGATCCGCATCGTCGGCGAGGAGTGCTTCCAGAGCGCGAAACGGGAGTGCGACCTGAACAACTACCAAGTCCGCCGCTACCCCTCCCACCACCGCCACATGACCCTCGCCATGGCCGCCCACGCCTGCCTCACCGTCCCGCGGGCACGCGAACTGGACACGGACACAGCAGAAGCGGAACCTCCCCGCTCATCCACCTCAGCTTCGACGAGATCAGACGCCTGACCATCCCGTGGGTCACCCGGCCACCAGCGCCCGAACCCCGCCATCTGACCGACACCCCCCTTCCGCCCCCAGCCTTCTCCCCCGACGATCGCCACATGAGCAGCATCAGTGGCCCACCGCAGCGGGCCGACGGCACCGGTACCCCGGTCGTTTCGGCGAGCACGGACGACATCCCCGCCGCCGACCGCTTCGACTGGTGGCAGGAGATGATCGACGGTGAGGTCATGCCCCTGACGACCCGCAGCCCGAACGCGGAACGCTTCCGGGGCAGTGCGGAAACCGTGACGATGCCGCACAGCCAGGTGGTGGGCTTCCGTTTCTCTCCGGTGGCGGCCCGCCGTTCCGCGCCTCTCATCCGTCGGCGCGACCCGGAGGACTACTACCTGGTCCTGGTCCATGGCAGCCCCATCCGGTTGGAGCAAGCCCGTGGTGTGGCCTGCCTCGGGGCGGGTGACATGTGTCTGTTCTCCACTTCGGTGCCCTTGACCTGCGACTGCGTCGACCAGGGACGGCAGACCCGGCTGACGCTGCTGCGGCTCTCAAGGACCATGCTGCCGCTGGCCGGTGGCCGGGCCGACCGGCTGCTGGCCGAGCCACTGTCCACCCGGGCCGGGGCAGGGTCGGCGGCGCTGCTCGGCTCGTATCTGGCCGGGCTGCCGTCGGCCGCGCGCACCTGTGGCCCGGAGGAGCTGGCCCGGCTGGGGATGATCGGGGTCGACCTGGCCGCCGCCACGCTGGCGGGGCGGCTCGGAGCGACCCGGGACGCCCTGCCCGGAGCCGTCCGCAGAACCGTGCTACGCGCCCGGATCGGGACCTTCATCGAACACAACCTGGGTGATCCGGAGTTGCTCCCCGCGGCCATCGCCGCGCACCACCACATGTCCGTACGCAGCCTCCATCTGCTGTTCGAGGGCGAGGTGGAGACCGTGGGCGCCATGATCCGGCGGCTGCGCCTCGAACGCTGTCACGCGGACCTGACCGATCCGGCGCTGGCCCACCGCACCGTCGCGGAGACCGCCGCCCGCTGGGGCTTCCGCCATCCCGCGGACTTCAGCCGTGCCTTCCGTAGAGCGTACGGATCACCGCCGAGCGAGGTACGGGCGGCGAGTCGGGCGGCACGGGCGTCTGCGCTGGATGACTAGGAAGCGTGCGCTCATTGCCGAGGACCCGGTGGGCGCCTCAGGACACAGTGAACGCACAGCACTCCAGGGGCTCCAGAAGGAGAGACATGCGCAAGCGGATCGCGGCGTGCGTGGCGGCCATGGCGGCCGTCGTCATGTTCGCCGCACCGGCGGCGGCGACCGGTGCCGAAGAGACCCGGGTCACCGAGGTGCCGGGCGTGGACGGCGTGTACCGGCTCACCGGGGGCGACTACGGCACCCGGGCGTACTCCGAGTGTGGAAGCGGCTCCTGCTTCTTCCAGAACGACGGCGGTGGGGGCTGGCTGTGGGTGGTGCCGAGCTGCGGTCATCACAAGGTGCCCTCGTGGTTCGAGGACCGGGCCAGCTCGGCCTGGAACCGGACGCCGACCCGTATCCACCTCTACAAGCACAGCGACCACACTGGGTACCTGGGAACCGTCCCCGCCTGGTTCCAGGGCAACCTCGCGAGCGCGCACGAGGACGTGCTGAGCGCCGTCTTCGCGGACTGCTGAGAGCCGGACGCGGCCGGCGGATCCGCGCGCGATCCGCCCCCCGCGGGGGAGGGGGAGCGAGGCAGGGACAAGAACCCCTGCCTCGCTCGGGGGTACGAGACAAGGGAGGACCCGTAGACATGGTCTTCGGTGACAGGCACGGGCCAGGCGGACACGAGCGAGGGGGAGGTGGGTGGAGGGGGGATGTCGCAGGGGGTGCGGGACGGAGGGGAGAGGCGCTGCGGGGTGGCCAGGTGCCCGGCGGAGACCGGCCCTGGCGTCATCGGTCGCGTGCGCAAGGCGGTCCGGCGGCGTCCGGCTCCGGAGGCCCCTACGGGCCGGGCGGTTTCGGCCACGACCCGATTCCCCCAGGTTCGCCGATGCCGACAGCGGTACGGAGTCTGCGTGTGCTGTTGCTGGTCGTGGGCGGTGCGCAGGCCGTCCTCGGGCTCGCCCTGGTCACCAACAGCGTGGCCGTCGCCACGGAGATCTGGGGCGAGGGCGACGCCTCGACCCCCTGCTGTACGACACCGGGAGAGGATCACGCCGGGATCATCGTCTTCGTCGGAGTGCTCGCCCTCGCACTGGCCGCGTGGGGCATCATCACCTCCCAGAAGCTCCACACGCGCCACACCGGACTGCGTGTCTCCGCCTTCGCCCACGGGTGGACGGCACTGCTCACCGCCGTCGCCTACTTCCTCGTCGTCCCCATCCTGGGAGTGGCCCTGCTCGCACCGGCCGTCCTGTCCGTCATCCGGCCCAATCAGCCGGAGAGCCGCGCCTGGTTCGACCATCAGCCGAGGTGAGCTGGGACGGGGCTGCGACAGGGGAGGCTGAGCGGTCGCCTGACGGGACCGGGCTGCGACAGTCGACTCCGCGAGGCGAGACCGCTCACACCCGGTCCACCAGGCCCTTGCCGTAGGCGACCTGTTCCCCGCGGTCACCGCAGCCAGTACCCGGGCAGGACCTGGCCCTCTACGGCCTGCCCGACTCCGTGGGGGGCTTCGCACCGGCGTCCTTGGTGATGGCGGTCGGTGACCTGCCGTCGAGCAGCTTCGTCGGTGTACCCGATCCGTCCGCGGGCACGGTGTAGACCGCGGGTCTGCGGCCCTCGGGCTTGGCGTAGGCGACGGTCGTGTCGTCCAGCCAGGCGGCCTGGTCGTCGATGCTGTCCCGCTCGGCCAGCACGGTGTCGGTCCCCCATCTCAGATTCAGCACGTGGAGCCGCCAGCGGTCGCCGGAGCGCTTCTTGTAGGCGATGCGGGTGCCGTCCGGTGACAGGGAGGGGCATTCGACGTTGCCGCGCAGGGCGGTGAGGCGGCGCGTCCTGAGGTCTCCGCGCATCAGCCGGGTCTTGCCTGCCGCGGACATGGTGGCGTAGAAGTGCCGGTCGTCGTCGGTGAACGTGATGCCCCAGTAGTTGATGTCGTCCCGCTTGAAGGGCTTGCCGCCGACGTAGGCGGTGAAGTCCTCGAGGGAGCCGTAGTGGGCCTTGGTGCGCAGGTCGTAGATGCCGGTCGTGGTGGAGAAGGCGCCGTGCTGGACGTAGGAGTCACCACTGCGGAAGACCGTCCATGCCACCAGGCGGCCGGAGGGTGAGACCCGTGTCCTGCTCGGCTCTCCCCACAGGACCAGGGAGGTGTCGGGGGAGGCGGTGCCGTGCCGGTAGATGCGCATCTGGGAGGACGCGGGCGCGGGGGTGTCGAACAGACAGGCCAGTGTTCCGGCGGCGACCGCGGCCCGTTGGCAGATGGGGCCCTGACCGATGGACTCGCCCTCTCGGGTCACTTGGTGAACACGGTTGCTGCCCGCGTCCACATAGACGACGGAGTCCTCGCGCTCCAGGCGCAGGGAGTCGCCGCCCGGGGCGGCCGGGCCGCCGCGCATGGCCACGACGCCGACGGAGGTGGCGAGCAGGACGGTGATGAGCGCGGTGCCGGTGATGGTTCGGGTGAGTTTCACTCTGTGCTCCCGGTCGTGCGGAACAGGCCGGCGACGCACAGGGCAAGAGCGCAGCCGAATACGGTGAACGCCGTGTCGGGCCCGCGCAGCGTCGCAAGGGCGCCGAAGGCCAGGGCCCCGCCCGCGCGGGCGAGCGCCTGGGCGGTCTGGACGGCGGCGAGCCCGGTGGTGCGCACCGCCTCGGGGACGGCGGGGGCGATGTGCGCCATCAGGACGCCGTCGGTGGCCGCGTAGAACAGGCCGTGCAGGACGAGGATCAAGGCGGTGCCCGTCCAGCCGGTGAACGGCGACAGAAGCAGCAGATAGGCGCCCAGCAGCGCCACATGTCCGGTGAGGAACAGCCGCCAGCGTCCCAGGCGGTCGGCCTCCCTGCCCAGCGGAACCGCCGCGGCCATGAAGACCAGGGCGGTGCCGATGGGCAGCAGCGGAAGCATCCGGACGGGCAGATCGGTGCGCTGCTGGACGCTGACGAAGAAGAACATGTCGCCGACGGTGACCAGTCCGAGGAGTCCGGCCGCCAGGATGCAACGGCGGATGCCGGGGGTGTTGAGGACGGCCAGGCACGCGCGCGGTCCGGCGGCGCGGTCGTGGTCCGGCGCCGGGGTGGTGCCGGACCGGACGAAACAGACCAGGACGACCACGCCGACGGCGGCGAGGCAGAAACTGACCAGGAACGCCGTGCTGTAGTCCCCAGGCACCGCCCACAGCACCGCGAACGCCAGCAGCGGGCCGAGCAGCGCGCCACAGGTGTCCAGGGCGCGATGCACACCGAAGGCCCGGCCGAGGGCGTCGGCTGGTGCCGCCGCGGTGATCAGCGTGTCCCGGGGCGCTGTGCGGATGCCCTTGCCGATGCGGTCCGCGGCGATCACGGAGCCGATCCCGGCCACCGTCGGCCCGGCGGCGGGCAGTGCGAGCTTGGTCAGCGCGGACAGTCCGTACCCCGCGGCGGCGACGGCTTCGGCCGCTTGAGCCGGTCGGCGGCGTAGCCACCGCCGAGCCGGAACAGCGCTGTGGCACCCGTGTAGAGCCCGTCCAGGGCGCCGAGTTGCAGGTAACCGATGCCCAGGCCGTACATCAGGTACATCGGCAGCACGGCGGTGACCATCTCCGCCGATGCGTCGGTGAAGAGGCTGACCATGCCCAGGGCCAGCACGGTGGCGGGCACCCTGCCTCTTCGTCCGCCGGCCCGCGGCGAGTCGGGTGCGGCGGTCTTGTTGTCGTGCCGCGTGTCGGCGGCTCGGGCATGAGACAGATACATCGAAGACTCTCCGGCTGTGGGGGGCGGCGGTCGGGTCGGCGGGCGGTCGGCTTCGGCTGCCGGCTCCTGCGGCCGTTGGCCGCCTGCGGCACGATGGGGACCGGGTGCTCGGCGTCCGCCGTGGCACCCGGCATCCCTCGCTACGGCAACTGTCGTCGTCCTAGTCGTCCGCCTCCTCGACGCCGCCTTCCTCGCCGTCGGTGACCTCGGCGTCGGCACCCCTCGGGGACGGGCTGGCGTGGTCACTGCCGTGGGGTGACCGCAGCGTGGTGACGGGAACACCTCCGCGCCTGGCGGGTGATGCCGTGGATGACGCAGAAGACGCCGCGACGGACGAGGACGGCACGACGGCCGGCGCCGACGGGGCGGGCGCGGGGGCGGCGCCGCCGCCCCTGCCCTTGTTGTGACAGGTGCCGCTCACCGAGTCGGTGAAGGTACGCCCGGCGATGGGACGGAAGTTGAACGAGTAGCCGGTCGACGACAGCTGGAACTCACCGACACCGTGCGTGTTCTTGTTGAACTTCTCGGAAGGGCCTCTGGAATTCTGCGTACTGGAGTACAGGCCGCGGCCTCCCGTGCCGATCAGAAGCTCCCGCACACCGTTGGCCGCGTCCTTCCTCCCGTCGGCCATGGCCGGCGCGAACCGCTCGTAGTGATGGTCGTGGCCGCTGACGACCACGTCGGCCTTGAAATCGGTCAGCGCCTTGTAGAGAGCCGACGAGGCTCGCTGGTCGCCGTGGTCGCCGGAGCTGAACATAGGGTGGTGCCAGGTGGCCATGGTGCATGGCTTGGTGCTGGCCCTGAGGTCCGCGCGCAGCCACTTCTCCTGCTCGCTGCCGGCGCTGTAGCTCACGCCGCCGCCCGTGTTCAGGGACACCATGTGCCAGTCGCCGACGTCGTAGCTGTAGAACCCTCTGCCCCTGCCGCCGACGTTGACGCCCTTGCCCTCGAAGTAGCTGAAGTAGCCCGAGGCGTCACGGGTCTTGTACTCATGATTGCCGGGGGCGGGATGGACGATCCTGTTGAACCTGCCCCAGGTCGGGTCGTAGGTGCGGTTGTACTCCGACAGAGTCCCCCTCTCATAGGCGTTGTCTCCCGCAGTGAGGACGGCCTCGGGCCGCATCGCGCTGACGAGCCTGGCGGTCTCACCGCACACATCGCCGCCGCAGATGTCCCCCGCGGCTGCCACGGTCACAGATGTCCGGACAAGGGAGGAAGCACCCGACTGGTATGCGTCGATCGAGAACCTGCTGCCCGGATTGCTGAGCTTCGGCGTGACACTCACGCACTCGCCCTGGAACGCTCGCGTGTGAAACGCACGGCCCGGCCAGTTCGCGGCGGTGAGCGTATAGCTGCCGCCTTCGGAGCCCTTCAGGGTGACAGTGTCACCACCGCGCAGAGACAGCTGGTCGAACCTGACCCGCAGCCACTTGGCGCCGCGGTCACAGACCTGCCCGGCCCCGGCCGTTCGGGCACCGGCCGCGCCGTTCACATCAGCGGTTCCCGTCTCGGTGCCACGCTGCGCCACCTGTTCCACCGTTCCCGCGGCTGTCCCGGACGCTTTCGCGGACGAACCGCCTTGAGATGCGTTCGCCGCCATGAGACCTCCACCGGCCAGCAACGCGACACTGGTCGCGAGGATCAGGTACTTGCCTGGCAGACCAGGTCGGGCATGGGGTCGTTCCATGAGGTGACTCCTCCTTCAGAGCTGGACAGAAAATGGGGCGTGGAACCCTGCTGGACCGGCTGCGGGCCCAGTGGCCGGCGGGCCCTGGACGGCGCAGAGTCGGGGTGGAGAGGAAGACAGCCGCTCGCACAAGGTGCGGTGAGGGACATGGCGAAGCTCCGCGCGTCCGGGTGGACATGTGACGGAGGGGCTCCTGCTCTAACGCTCCCCGGCGCTGGAACGAACGTGCGCGTTCCAGTAGTTCGGCCATGCTCACTTCTCCTGTGTCCAGGCATCCCCCGTGGATGCCGTGCACGGAGATCCTGTGGGAATCATGTGAGTTGACTGTGAGACAGCGGTGAGAGAGTGCTCATGGCACGCCGAGGGGGCGGGTGGCCCCCAGTCATTGTCCAGCGTTGGAGGACTGTCTATGCAGGTCAGTGGGGCAAGTGACAGGAACCGGGGGCTGCCGTATCTGTTCGGTGGCGCCCCGTCGGATGAGTCGCCATGGTCGAACGGCCGGTGCGACACGGTGCGGAAGCTGTCGGCGAGGTACCGACTGACGCACCACCATGCGCAGCACGACGGCCCCCGCCGGAGCGGGAGCCGATCGCCCTTTCCCCCTCCCGAACTCGGGCGTACCGTGCCGAGAGGGCGTTCACCCAGGGCGCTCCCAGCGTCGGTCCGCCGACCGCGGCGTGTGTACTCCTGCGCCGAGGGGTGTCACGGCAGGCCCCGTGGTCCGGTGGCTACGAGGTGAGCTTGCCGCGGCGGATGTGGAGTATCTCGTCGCTGGCCGCGGCGACCTCCTTGGAGTGCGTGACGACGATGACGCACTTCCCGTCGTCGTGGGCCAGTGTGCGGAAGGTCTCGATGATGCCGTCGGCCGTCTCGTGGTCCACCGCGCCGGTCGGTTCGTCCGCGAAGAGGATGTCGACCTCGCAGGCCAGTGCGCGGGCGATCGCGACGCGCTGCTGCTGGCCGCCGGAGAGCTGGAGGGTGCGCCGGTGATGCTCGGCGGGTTCGACGCCGAGGAGGGTGAGCAGTTCCTCGGCCCTCTTCCGGCGGTGGCCGCCCGGTGCGCCGGTGATCTCCATGGCCGAGGTGATGTTCTGGACGGCGGTCAGGTAGGTGAGGAGGTTGAGGGACTGGAAGACCGTGGCGACATGCTTCTTGCGGTAGCGGGCCAGTCCGAGGTCCGCGATGTCGCGGCCCTGGAAGCGGACGGTGCCGGCGGTGGGGGTGTCCAGGCCGCTGGCGAGCGAGAGCAGAGTGGTCTTGCCGGACCCCGAGGGGCCGACGACCGCGTACATGCGGCCGGTTTCGAAACGGTAGTCGATGCCCTTGAGGACGGTGCGGCGGCGGTTGCCGTTCTGGTAGGTGCGCGTCAGGCCGGCGAGTTCGAGTGCGGTCCGGGTCACGGTCATTCGCCCTTCGTGAGGATGTCGCGGGGGTTCAGGCGCAGGATGCGGACCCCCGGCAGCAGGGTGGCCAGGGCGGCGATGCCCAGCCCGGTGGCACCGACCTTGGCGATGTCGGCGGGACGGAGGCGGACGTCCATGGAGGTGATGGGGTCGGGTGCGGGCATGTCGTCCTCGGCGGAGGGTTCACTGCCGATCCTCTGTGTGCCGTCGCCGGTGTCGCTGTACTCGGAAGGGCTGCCGGTGCTGTCGTTCTCGTCCTGTGCGGCGGAGGAGACCTCTTGGGCCAGGAGGGCGTTGCCGACGCTCTGGGAGAGGACCTGGCTGCCGGCCGCGGCCAGGCCGACGGCGATCAGGGCGCAGGCGGCGACTTCGAGGAGGTGCTGCCCCAGCAGCCGCGGCCGGCTTTCGCCGAGGGAGAGCAGGATGCCGAGTTCCTTGCGCCGTTCACGCAGAGAGGAGGCGACGATCAGGCCGAGGATGACGGTGCCGGCGACGGCGACGAGCCAGACGGTCAGGGTGGCGAAACCCGCGGTGCGGGTGATGGGGCCGACCATGCTCTGGTACTGCTTGTCATTGACGGTGATCGGGAAGATGTCCAGGTCGGCTCCGGCGCTCCGGGCGTCCTTCTTGAGCCGGCCGAAGTGCGCGGGGTCCTTGAGGGTGAAGGTGGCGCTGTCGAGGACGGGGTCGGCCGCCTTCTTCCCATTGAGGAGGGAGCCGCCGCCGGGGGTGGCATAGAGCTGGTTGGCGGGGTCCATCACGGCCGGGACGTAACTGCCGGAGTCGGGGGTGCTGTTCTTGTAGATACCGACGACCTTGAAGGTGTACTCGCTGGTGTTGCGCTCGTCCTCCGGCCCGGGGATCTGGCCGACCATGAGCTTGATGCTGTCGCCGGGCTCCAGACCGTTGTCCTTGGCCAGGCGCTCCTCGATGAGGATCTCGTCGTCCTTGCTGCCGGGGGTGATACCCCGCCCGTCGACGATCTCGGAGTCACCGGACCGGAAGTCCTTGCTCTGAGCGGAGTCCAGTACGCCGGAGACAGTGAAGAGGTCGGTACCCAGCCCGCCCTGGCCGTCCGGCGGAGGAACCGGCTGGTGCAGTTCGGTGCCTGCGGCGGGGTAAGCACCGCCCTCGGTGGAGTAGTTGCATTTCTCCACCACGGATGAGGCGCATATCTTCTTCACGAGGCTGCGGTGCAGGTCACCTGCTTCGCCGATCCGGCCGACCTGCTGCCCTTCGGATTCCTGCCCCTTCCCTGAATCGATCAGGCCGTTCACATCCAGCTGCATCGTGGCGATGGCCCCGATCTCTTCCTTGGCGTCCTCGGCAGCCCGGGAGGCCGCGGCCTGGATAAGGAATCCGGACAGGACCAGCGTGCAGATCACGAGGAAGAGGCCAGTGAGCATCGTGGTCTTGACCAGGCAGGTCGTCAAGCGCCACCAGGCGCGTTTGATCAGATTCATGGAGCGGGACGCTATCCGCTGCCCCTTGTGAGCCGTGTTTCCGAGATCCGATGAGGCCGGGGATGCTCATACACGACACAAATGCGGGATCTGGTAGATCTGGAAGAAGGGAGAATACGGGGACTGGAACGCCCCTGACTTCTCATTGAATTCTCATGCGGATGGCGTGGGTGACTCAACCGACCGAAAGGGTGCGGCGGATGCGGGTGCTGGTCGTCGAGGATGACCTCTTCATGGCGCAGGTGATCGATATGGGCCTGCGGCGCGAGGCCATGGCGGTCGACGTGGCGCACGACGGTGCCGCCGCCCTGGCCATGGCGGCCGTCCACGACTACGACGCCGTCGTCCTGGACCGGGATCTTCCGGTGGTCCACGGAGACGAGGTGTGCCGCCGCCTCGTCGCCCAGGGGCTGGAGTGCCGCATCCTGATGCTGACAGCCGCGGGAAGGCTCGGCGACAAGGTGCGGGGCCTGAGCCTGGGCGCCGACGACTACCTCGCCAAGCCGTTCGACTTCCCCGAACTCGTCGCCCGGCTCAGGGCCCTGTACCGGCGCGGCCCGTACGCACACCCCCCGGTCCTGGCCTTCGCCGATCTCGTCTACGACACCCACCGCCGGCATGTGCTCCGCGCCGGTACGGGGATCCAGCTGACGCCCAAGGAACTCGCGGTCCTGGAACTGCTGATGCGCGCCGACGGCGGAACGCTCTCCCCCGAAACCCTCCTGGACAAGGCGTGGGGCGCGGACACCGATCCGCTCACCAACGCCGTCCGGCTCGTCGTGCACACCCTGCGCAGAAAGCTGGGCGATCCACCCCTGATACGCACGGCCGTCGGCGCGGGCTACTACCTGGCGGCGGGATGAGCCCCCGCATCCGGGCCCTCCGCCGGAGCCGACGTCAGCGGGGACTCAGTATCCACCTACGGCTCTTCCTCGGCTTCGGAGCGGCACTGGCCGCCTGCTGCACGCTCATGGTGACCATCATCTACATCGGCATCCGCTTCCTGCCGACCTACGACTTCGGCGCTCCCCTCCCCCTCGCCGGCGCCTCGGCGCCCCCTTCCACCGAGAAGGTCTCGGAGCCGCCCTCACCCTCCCCCACTGAGATAGCGCAGAAGCGCCGCACCGTCGATGTGACCGGACTCATCCAGGACAAGGAAGACGTCTGGTCCACGGTGCTGGCCGTCTCGGCAGGTGGTCTGCTCCTGGTGACCGCCGTCGGCCTGGGAGGCGGCTGGCTCCTCTCCCGCCGGCTCCTGGCTCCTCTGCACACCATCAGCCAGGCCGCGGCACGGGCAGGCGAGGGGGACCTGTCCTACCGCATCAGCGCGAAGGGGTCGGGCGACGAGCTCAAGCAGCTCGCCGACACCCTCGACACCACCCTGGAGCGGCTGGAGGAATCCTTCGCCGCCCACCAGCGATTCGCCGCCAACGCCTCCCACGAGCTGCTCACTCCCCTGGCCACCACCCGCGCCGCCCTCCAGCTCGCCGCCGCGGACGACTCCGGCGCCTCCCTGCGCGAACTGCTGCCCCTGCTGACCCAGAGCAATGAGCGCAACATCGCCGTCGTTCAGGAACTGCTCGCCCTGGCCGCCGCCGGCCAGGCACCCCAGGACACCGAGCCCGTCGACCTCATACGACTCGCGCAGGAAGTCGCCGAGGAACTATGTGCTCCTGACGGGCCGCCCCTCACCGTCCGCGTCCCCGGCAGCGACGACCATCCGCCCTGTGCGGTGCGCGGCAATCCGACACTCCTGCGCCAGATGGTCCGCAACGTCATCGCGAACGCCGTCACCCACAACACCACCGGCCCCCATGCCTTCGTCACGATCACCCCCGGCATCGACGATCGCGGTCACGTACTCCTCGACGTCACCAACTCCGGACCCGTCCTGGACCCCGGCACCACCGACCGCCTCTTCGAGCCCTTCTACCGCGCCACCCCGCGCGTCCGCAGCCACGACGGCCATGGACTCGGCCTCGCCCTGGTCCGCTCCGTGACCCGCGCCCACGGCGGCACCGCGAGCGCCACCGCCCGGCCCGGCGGCGGCCTCACCCTGCGCATCCGGCTACCGGCCACACCTTGACCAGGGGCGGAGTCACCTACCGGGTCGGCTCTTCCCAGGGTCCGTCATCACTGACCGCAAGGCCCCGCGTGATCGCAGTACGGCTGGAGGCGGCTCTGCCCGCAGCCGCACAGCACCGCCCGGGTCTCGGCGCGCGCCCCTTGCGGTGTGTCCACGCTCAGCTCCCCGCGCACGGTCAGCTGCCCGGTGGCACTGCGGGTGATCGTGGTGGGCCGGTCGGGGGTCTCCCCCGCACCCTCCGCGAGTTCGTACTGGAGCGCGCCCGAGGGACAGCGCCGTACCACCTCGGCGAGGCGCTCGGCCGTGGCCCTGTCCGGCTGGACCCACGGTCGCTTCGTCGTGTCGAAGACCTCGGGCAGGCCATGCACGCATTCAGCGGCGTGGAGGCAGCGCTTCGCCTCGAAGGTCACCGTGATCGACTCCGCCGGGTATGTCTTCCGCTCGGTCCCGCCGCTCATGCCCGCCTACCTTCCTGCCGTGCTCGGCTTGTCAGTCAGTGACCTTGCTGCGGGACTGGTACAGCAGGTCCTGGTAGTCGGGGTGCCGGCTGATCCAGGCCGCGAAGAAGGGGCAGGTGGCCAGCACCCGCAGGTTCTGGGCGCGCGCCTCGTCGAGGGCGGTACGGACCAGCGCGGACCCGATTCCCCTGCCCTCGTACTCCGGCTCGACCTCGGTGTGCACGAAAGCGACGACTTCCTTCGTACGGATGTACTCGGCGATGCCCGCCACCTTGGACTGTCCATCGACCCGGGCCTCGTAGCGCTTCGCCTCGGGCACGTCCTTCACTTCGACGGTCATGTTTCCTCCTCAGGGGGGGGCCGATCCCGCTCGGCTCGGCTGATTCGCCTCAGCCATGCCATCACCCTACCCAACACAAGGTTGATGCATCAACTTGACCCGCGACGAGGGCGCCCATGATGCAGAGCCACCAAGGGATGCCGCCTCCGGAACTCACTCTCCCTCACCCCCACATTTGGCAAAATCGGGACACTCTCCACGCACCCAGGGAGGCGTCGATCCCTACGCCCCTCCCGGTCGCGGCCACACCAGCGGGCACGGAACCGCCACCGCCGGTAGATGAGGTATCAACGATTTCGTTAGACTGACCCCATGGACGCACCTCCGCCGCGCTGGCTCGACCCGGAGCAGAAGGCTGCCTGGGACAGCTTCATCCGGATGCAGGAGACGCTCATCGGACGGCTCTCCCGGCGCGTCCAGGCCGACTCCGGGATGTCAGCCTCCGACTACATCGTGCTCGCCAGCCTCACCGAGCGAGGCAACGGCCGGATGCGCTTCCTGGACCTGGCCAAGCTCGTGGAGTGGGAGAAGAGCCGGATGTCCCACCAGGTCACGCGGATGGCGAAGCGCGGGCTCGTGGCCAGGGAGGAGTGCCCCGACGACGGTCGCGGAGCGTTCATCGTCGCCACCCCGGCCGGTTACAGGGCCATCGAGGAAGCCGCGCCGCAGCATGTCGAGCACGTCCGCCGTCTCTTCATCGACGCCCTGACCCCGAACCAGCTCCAGACCCTCGGCCGGATCTCCCAGCGCGTCCTGGACCACATGGACAAGCACCCGGACTGACGACCCAAGCCGTCGACCGGAACGCTGAGGCGACCTGGTCGACCCGCCAGCTTCACTGGCCAGCAGCCCCGCCACGGCCCTTCAAGGTGCGCGTCGAGCGATTCGCGGCCAGCCCACTTCGCGCCATCGCGGCGCCCCAACCGGCTACACCATCGCGTCGCCGTTGGCGTGCGGTCACGCCCACCCCCACAGCCATCTAGTTGACATGTAAACCATAGAAGTGGCATGGTTTACATGTCAACTAGATCGGCGAAGGTGGTGTGGACGCGCGGGACCTGACGGGCAGCTACCTCACACAGGTCGCCCGGGGGCTGACGCCCCGCCCGGTTGTCACGGACCACGCGCCTCCGCACCCCGCGACACGACGAAAGCGTTGAGTGAAGTGGACACGAGGGATGTTGCGCACATCGAGTTCGGCATCGACAGCTTCGGCGACCGCCCCCGCGACGACCAGGGCGTGATCGTCTCCCACGCGCAGGCGATCCGTGCCGCGGTGGCCGAAGCGGTCCTCGCCGACCAGGTCGGTATCGACGTCGTCGCGTTGGGCGAGCACCACCGGCCCGAGTTCGCGATCTCCAGCCCTGAGACGGTACTGGCGGGCATCGCGACGGCCACGCGGCGCATCCGGCTCGCATCCGGCGTGACCGTACTGTCGTCGGACGACCCGGTGCGGGTGTTCCAGCGTTTCGCCACGGTCGACGCCCTCTCCGAGGGCCGCGCCGAGGTGATCCTCGGACGTGGCTCCTTCACCGAGTCGTTCCCCCTGTTCGGGTACGACCTCAAGGACTACGAGGTGCTGTTCGAGGAGAAGATCGAGCTCTTCCACCGGCTCCTGGCCGAGGGGCCGGTCACCTGGGAAGGCACCACACGCGCCGCCCTGAACGACGTGGAGGTGTACCCGAAGACCGAATCGGGGCGCCTGAGCACCTGGGTGGGGGTGGGCGGGACACCCCAGTCCGTGCTGCGGACCGCCCAGTACGGCTTCCGGCTCATGCTCGCCATCATCGGCGGCGCCCCCGACCGGTTCGCGCCCTATGTGGACCTGTACCGGCGCGCCAGTGACGAGTTCGGCACGACCGCACAGCCCGTCGGAATGCACTCACCCGGCTTCGTCGCCGCCACCGACGAAGAGGCCAAGGAACTCTTCTACCCGGGGTACAAGGAGATCCGCGACCGGATCGGGGCTCAGCGCGGCTGGCAGCCGCTCCGCCGACAGGAGTTCGACGCCGAGGTGGCCCGCGGCTCGCTCTACGTCGGCTCGGTCGAGACGGTCGCGGCCAAGATCGCCCATGCCGTCCAGGTGCTCGACGCGGGCCGGTTCGACCTGATCTACTCCGCCGCGGGCACCGTGGCGGCCTCCGCCCGACTGCGTTCGGTCGAGCTGTACGGCACCCAGGTCATCCCCCGAGTCCGCGAGCTGCTGGCCGAGCAGCCCTCGGCCTCGGCGGGAGCGGCGCGATGACCAGCGCTGTCACCACGGTCGGGATCTTGGGAGCGGGGAAGGTCGGCACCGTCCTGGCCCGTCTGGCGGTCGCCGCCGGGTATCGCGTCCTGATCTCCGGGTCCGGTGACCCGTCCAGGATCGCGCTCACCACCGAGGTCCTGACCCCGGGAGCGACCGCGGTATGGCCGGAGCAGGCCGCGGATGCCTCCGATGTCGTCGTCCTGGCTCTCCCGCTCGGCCGACACCGGGAGCTGCCCGCTCCGAAGCTGGACGGGAAGCTGGTCATCGACGCGATGAACCACTGGTGGGAGGTCGACGGTCCGCGTGACACGATCCTCCCGCCCGACCTCTCGTCCAGTGAGATCGTCCAGCGGTTCCTGACGGGCGCGCGGGTCGTGAAGGCCCTCAACCACATGGGCTATCACGACCTGGAGGACGGGGCGCGTCCGGCCGGTGCCCCCGGCCGCAAGGCCATCGCCGTCGCGGGTGACTCCCCCGAGGATCTCGCCGTCGTGTCCGCGCTGATCGACAGTCTCGGATTCGACCCCCTGACCATCGGCGGCCTCGCGGCGGGCATCCGCCTCGAACCCGGGACCCCCGCCTTCGGTGCCAACGTCGACGCCGACCAGCTCCGCGCTCTCACCACCACCCCCGCACCGGCGGAGGCGGAACGGTCCGAGCACATGTGACAGGTGGACGGGCAGGGCAGCAGGGAAGCACCCCGGCGGTCACTTCCCCTGCCCCCGCTCGGTAGGAGCGCGTATCAGGGCGGACGACGTGTCATGGTGATCATCACCTGACGATCGCAACGATGCCTGGAGGACGACTTGCGGCCCATCATTCCCGACTATCTGGCCGAGGTACTGAGTGGCGTGGAGCCGGACACGTCCGGAGCGCTGGCCGACTACATCCCGCAACTCGCAGCGGCGGACCCCGAGCGCCTCGGCGCGGCCTTCGCCATGCTCGACGGCGCGGTCTACGGTGCCGGTGACATCGATATCGAGTTCACCATCCAATCGATCTCCAAGCCCTTCATCTACGCCCTGGCCCTGTCCGATCGCGGATTCGGCCCCGTGCTCGCCAAAGTCGGTGTGGAACCGTCCGGGGAGGCGTTCAACGAGATCTCCCTCGAAAGCGACACAGGGCGCCCGCTCAACCCGATGATCAACGCCGGTGCGATCACCGCGCACTCATTGGCCGGCGCGGAGGGTCTGGCCCCGGCGGACCGGGTGGAACGTGTCGTCGACGGGCTCTCGGCGTTCGCCGGTCGTCGTCTGACGGTGGATGAGTCGGTGTGTGCGTCGGAGATGGAGCACGCGCACCGCAACCTCGCCATCGCCCATATGCTCCGCAGTCATGACATCCTCACCGAGGACCCGAGAGCCGTCGTGGACGGCTACACCCGCCAGTGTTCGGTGCTCGTCACCACCCGCGATCTGGCCATGATGGCCGCGACGTTGGCCAACCGTGGGACGAACCCCCTCTCCGGTGAGCAGGTGGTGTCGGAGACGGTGGTGCGTCAGGTGCTGAGCGTGATGTTCAGCTGCGGAATGTACGACGCCGCCGGTGACTGGGCGACGCAGGTCGGTATTCCGGCGAAGAGCGGGGTGGCCGGGGGCCTGATCGGCGCGCTCCCCGGTCAGATCGGCATGGCGACGTTCTCGCCACGGCTGGATCGTCATGGGAACAGCGTTCGCGGGGTGTCACTGTTCGAGCGCTTCTCCTCGGACATGGGTCTGCATGTGATGGAGGTCCCCGCCACCGGACGGGCCGTCGTGCGCTCCCACCATGTCGTGGGCAGCGGACCGAACGCCCTCCGGGTCCTGGAACTGCAAGGTGGCATCGGCTTCGCCGGAGCCGAGCGGGCCATACAGGAAGCCATGGCCATTCCGCCTGGGGACATCAGGGTCGCCCTCGACCTGACCAGGGTCCACGCGATCGACGACGTGGCACGGCGCGTACTGCTGGAGGTCGCCCGTCGACTGACGCTGACGGGGCACGAGGTCTACCTCATCGACCCGGAATCGGTGATGCCGGACCCCGATCCCGGCGACGGCGGCCGGATCACTGTGGTGGACACCGTGGAGTACGCCGACCTCCAGGCCACGGAAGCGGCACAGGGACAGGGCGGTTGACCGCCCGGACTGCCATACGCGCTCCACCATCGGGCCGACCCAGAACGGCGATCGGCGCGGGACCGGTCGCCCTGGCCCGCGCCCAGCGCGCGCACCGCCCGGGTGCTCGGGGCCTACGCCCCCCACGGCCACACACCGACAACACACAGGGCACGACGCTCGTCTCGTCGGCCAGAACGGACAGAGAACATGGGTCACCTCACCGTCGGCACGGAGAACAGCACACCGGTCGAGCTGTACTACGAGGACCAGGGTTCCGGGCAGCCGGTCGTCCTGATCCACGGCTACCCCCTGAACGGCCACAGCTGGGAACGGCAGACACGCGAACTGCTCTCCCAGGGCTACCGGGTCATCACCTACGACCGACGTGGCTTCGGCCAGTCGTCAAAGGTGAACTCCGGTTACGACTACGACACCTTCGCCGCCGACCTCAACACCCTCCTGGAGACCCTCGACCTCCGAGAGGTCATCCTCGTCGGCTTCTCCATGGGCACCGGCGAACTCGCCCGCTATGTACGCCGCTACGGTCATGAGCGGGTCGCGAAGCTCGCCTTCCTCGCCTCGCTGGAGCCGTTCCTCGTCGCCCGCGACGACAACCCCGACGGGGTGCCGCAGGAGGTCTTCGACGGCATCGCCGCGACCGCGCGGGCGGATCGGTACGCCTGGTTCAAGCAGTTCTACGCCGACTTCTACAACCTCGACGACAACCTCGGCACGCGTATCAGCGAGGAGGCCGTGACGGGCAGTTGGAACGTAGCGATCGGCAGCGCCCCGGTGGCCGCGTGCGCCGTGGTACCGGCGTGGATCGAGGACTTCCGTCCCGACGTCGAGGCGGTCCGCGCGAGCGGCAAGCCCGCGCTGATCCTGCACGGGACCAAGGACAACATCCTCCCGATCGACGCCACCGGGCGCCGATTCCACAAGGCGTTCCCCGAGGCCGACTACATCGAGGTCGAAGGAGCGCCGCACGGCCTGCTCTGGACCCACGCCGACGAGGTCAACACCGCGCTGCGGGACTTCCTCGCGAAGTGACGGCGGTGGACGGCTGACTGTTCCTCCGACTGCGGCTCGCATGACCTGATGACGCGGATCGATCCACGTCATCGACGCCGGAGAGGGGCGTAGGTAGGGCGCCGAACTGGTGGTGTGGCGCCCCCTGCGCCCCAGCGGATCCACCCCGGATTCGGCGGACCGTTCCCGTCGAGTCCTCAGCGGTGCCAGCCGTAGCCGATCCGGGTGGGGATGTCAGGCCCCGCTCTCGGTGGGCGTGGCCAGGAGCTGCATCTCCCAGGCGAAGGCCACACCGCTGGCACCGCCGTGCTGCGCCTGGACCTCGGCGGCGCCCTGCACGGTCTCCTCCCGGGCCCAGTCGCGCTGCCACTCCCCCAGTATGGCCATCCAGGTGATCGGGACCACCCCGGCCTGGATCATGCGCTGTACCGCCATGTCGTGCGCCTCTTTGGAGACACCGCCCGACGCGTCGGTCACCACGAACACCTCGAAGCCCTCACCCGCCGCCTGTATCGCCGGCATGGCCACACAGATCTCCGTCCAGAGACCGGCGAGGATCAGCTTGTTGCGTCCCGTCGCCTTGACGGCGTCCACGACACGTTCGTCCTGCCAGGTGTTGATGAAGGTCCTGTTGATCGGCTTCTGCTCCGGGTACACATCCTGAAGCCCCTGGACGAGAAGGCCGCCGCGTTCCTCCAGGACGGTCGTCAGAATCGTCGGAACGTCGAACACCTTGGCGGCCTTGGCGAGCCCGACGACGTTGTTGATCACCATCGTCGGCTCGTGACTGTGCAGGTTGGCGACCTGGAACGGCTGGTGGTCGATCAGGACGACCACGCTCTCCTCGGGCGTCAGCAGCGCGCCGAGTCCGGCCTTGTTCTCAGTACTCACAGGATTGCCCTTCTGGAGCTTCGCGTCCGCGGGTCCCCGGCCGTGCGACGACCTCTCGGTGTCGGAGGACTGAGCCATGCATGGGCTCATCGACCGGCGACCCCCATCGTTTGGTTGATGTGTCATCCACGCTAGATGTCGATGGATGACACGTCAACCAGCATCTGGGTCGGACAGCGAAGCCATAGGCAGGCTCCTTGAGGGGCCGTCACGGCCAAATACCGCGAGTGGTGGAGCCCGATGGGTCCCGGGCATCGCGCGGTGGCGCTGGGCCCTGCCGCCCATGCTGCTCTGGATACGTGCCTGCTCCGGCGCGGCAACGCGCCCTACCTACCGGCCCCGGCACTCCCACCGACCGACCACCAGGAATCGTGCCCGGCCGGGGGAACACGAGCACCAGGAACCGCCCCGGGCCAGGGGGACACGACCGCCAGGAACCGCCCCCGGCCAGGGAAACACGACCACCAAGACCGGCAAGGCCCGCCCGCCAGCGGCGGAGCTACTCCCGCCCACCGTCCAGAAGGCGGACCCTGCATCCCAGAATGGGCAGAACAGCGAGTCTCTACCGACGCAGACCGCGACGATCAGCGAGCAACTTCGAAATGCCCCTGCCCAAACGTGGCGGGCGTGCACATCAAGGTCATGTAGCACAGCGCTTCCGCGGCGGTCGCGCCCGGCGTCCGGAACTCGGTGATCGGCGTCATCCGCAGCATCAGGGAGGCGAGTTCATCCAGCATCACGGGGACATCGCCACCGTACGGGCCGGTCATGTCCGGCGTTCCCGGCCCGGCCGGAGATCCCCAGTACGAGGTGAGCCATCGGCGGACCGCCTCGCGAGCGAGGCCGCCGTCCTCGCAACCATGGGTCAGTAGTACCTCGACGGCCGCGTCCGCGAGCGTGGCCAGCAGGTCGGTGTGCCCGGTCACGTCGGTTCGCCGAGCGATGTTTTGGGCCAGTTCGATGGCCCAGCGTGTGGGGCTCGGGCGGCGGCCGGTGGCGGGAATGCTGCGATCGGCCTTCGGGCACGGCTCTCCACGCAGCCACCGGCCGACCGTGCTCTCCATGCTGTCCCACACCGGGCCGCTGTCCTCGGTACGGATGCGGGACATCTCGGAGAGGGCCCGTTCGACGGCGCGGTGCATGTCCGCTGGATTTGTCAGGAGTTCGGTCAGGGCTTGGGCGTTGCGGGCGGGATAGCCGCATCGCTCCAGAAAGGAGGCGTAAGCGATGTTCACGCAGTTGAGCATCCGTACATGGCCGGCGTTCCGGGAGGCGAATCCCCGCCTCAGCCACATGGCCACGGTCTGTTCGTAGCACCGGTCGGGATCGGTGCAGTCGGCATTCCGGTGTACCCGCGCCGAGTTGGACCATTCCCCGGTTTCGGTGTCGCTGTACACATCGTAGGCGTCATTCACGAACCGGGTGAGCGCGTAAAGTCCGAGAGAGTTCGGATTGGCCTCTCGCTGTGCGTGGCCCGCGTAGCCGGACCATCCGGTGTCGGCGACTTGCACGATCAGCCACTCGGTGGCGGTGCAGCCAGGTGAGACAGCAACGGATGCCGCGAATTCCGTGAGGTCGGGAGAGACATGGTTCTTGGCCGCCTGGAATGCCATCGAGCTGGTGAACTCGCGCACCGGAGGACAGTCGGCGCAGTCACTCAGGTCCCCGACTTCCTTGCTGAGGCTGTCGTCCTGGTAGTCGATGGCGGTTGCGCACGCCGCTCTGTAGCCGTCGATGACATGAGCGGGGTCTATGTCGCCCGCCCAGGTGGGGGGCACCAGCCAGGCCATGACGGCAAGCCGGCTCTGGAGGACGTCGCCGAGGAACTGGAGGCCGCCGCTGATCAGGCCGAGGCCGGTGGGTGCCGGTGGGTCAAGGTCGATCCGCCGAGATCCGCGCAGTGCCCCGGGGGTGGAGGGGCGGCCTTCCGGGGCGTGATCGCGTATGTGGGCGACGATGCCCGGGAGCAGACGAACGGCGATCGTCTCGGACAAGACCGCGCATCCTGCCAGTGTCGTGAAATCCGCGCCCTCGCCGGCATAGGCGAATGCTTCGCTCAGGGATTCCTCGAATGCCAAGGCGTCTTCGTCCGACCCAGTGGCAGGAGGCAGGCTGAATCCTGGCATGGTCGTACCGGCCCAGGGAGCCAGAATCGAGGCGATTTCCGGAGGAAGATCCGAAAGTCCCGCCACGGTATCCGGGGAAGAATTCTCCGTGGGCGGCGACGGGAAGTGCTCCTGCCCATCGGGTATTCGGTCCTCACGGGTGCGGTCCAGCAATGCCTTCCATGGCGGCTCGATCATTCAGTCTCCGTCTTGATTGGTCATCGCAGGGCTCGGCCCGGCTAGGGAAGATCACAAGCCGGGCCTCCCGGCAAGTCTCCCCCGCTCCCCTCATGCTCAAGCGGCTCTCACCCAACTTCCGCTGCCACAGTGATTGTTCAGCCAGTAACAGCCCGTTGCCGTGCACGCTCCGGCGAGGCTGAATTCGCTCCGGTCTTGCAGCCGCGCCGCATCCGGATTTTTTCGGCAACACACGGATTGATATGCGTGTCTGGCCTGTGCGCAGCCGATGTACCCGGCTCCAGTTTTCGTCCGCCGCCCACCTCATCGGGGATCTGATCCGTCTCCTCGGAAGATGACCGGAAACAGTGCGAGCGCTGCGTGTGCGTCGACATCGACGACAGGGCGGGATGGACGGCGTATCCGACCGCGGCCCAGGCGCGGGAAGACGACAACCACGGTGGGCAACGCCCCCCTTCCGACCGAAACGCATGTGCCCGACCACCCGGCGTGGGTCGTTGGGCCCGGCAGTACCGACACCTCGAGGAGGAACGATCGTGAAAGCGAGCCGCGCGGCGAAGGACGGAGCGAGTCCAGGGCGGGCCGGGGACATCCCGGTCTCGGACGCGGAACAGGAGCTGTACGGGGGACGGTTGCGCTATGACCAGTCCTACGTCCGGCACGAAGGCCCCCTGCTGCGGCTGTCGTTCGGGCATATGGCGGGCGCGCTCCCCCGTATGGCGGCCATGGTCCTGCGGACCGGCTGGCGCACGGACCGGCGGGCGATGGCCGGTGTCGTGACCGCGCAGCTCGGCCAGGGCGTGATGTCCGCGTGGGGGCTGATCGCGGTCAACAGCGTGCTCACCGAACTGTTCGCGGGCGGCCCGACCGCCAACCGGCTGCGTGAGGCGCTGCCGTCGCTGCTGGTGCTGGGCGCGGCGGCGGCGGGCGGGGCTCTGCTGGCGGCGTGGTCGACGGCGATGTCGGGGCGGCTGGAGCCGCAGGTGGAGCGGGCGGTGACCGGGCGCTACTACGCGGCGGTGACCCGCGTCGAGGTCGAGGCGAGCGAGCGGCCGGAGATCCAGCGGGTCCTGGAGGCGGGCCGCTTCGGCACCGACTCGGCACGCGGAATGCTCCGTCTGTCGGTGGGGGTGGCCGGTGTGGTGATCGCGATGGCCGCCGCCGCGGCGGTCCTGGTGTCCCTGCACTGGACGCTGCTGCCCATGCTGCTCGCGATCGCCCTGCCCAAGGGGTGGGGTGCGGTGCTGTCGGCGCGCCGTGAGTACGTCTCGCGGCTGAACTGGGTGGATCACCGGCGGGCCATCGCCTCGCTGCTGGCCTATCTCACCCGCCCGCACGCCGCCGGGGAGATCCGCGTCCACGCCGCCGGGACGAAACTGCTGCACAGCTACGAGGAGATGTCCCGGCAGAGCGAGACGGAGCAGCGGCGCCTCGCCCGCGCCCAGGCCCTCACCGATCTGTGGGCGGGCGCGCTGGCCGGTGTGGCGTCGCTGGCCTGTTACGGACTGCTGTGGTGGCTGCTGGCGGGCGGAGCGCTCCCGCTCGCCGTCGGCGGGACCGCCGTCATCGCGATCCGCACCTCGACCGCCCGCCTCACCTCGCTCGTCCAGCAGGTGAACCGTCTCTACGAGGAACTCCTCCTGCTCACCGACACCGAGGCCGCCATCGAACTCGCCGCCCAGCACGCCATCCCCGACGCGGGCACCCCGCTGCCCGACCGCGTGGACCGGCTCCGGGTCCGGGACGTGTCCTTCACCTACCCGGGGGCCGACGTACCGGCCCTCGACCACGTCGACCTCACGGTGCGCCGGGGACAGGTCACCGCCTTGGTCGGTGCCAACGGCTCCGGCAAGACCACCCTCACCAAGATTCTCTCCGGACTGCTGCTGCCCGGCCAGGGACATGTGTGGTGGGAGGACACGAACGGCACCCGCACCGAACTGCGTGACGCCCATCGCGCGGCCGTGTTCGCCTCGACCGGTCTGCTCGCGCAGGACTTTCCCCGCTGGGAGATGACCGCCGCCGCCAATGTCGCCATCGGCGCCGGGGACCGCCCCCGTGACATGGACCGCGTCCGCGACGCCTCCCGCACCAGCGGCATCCACGACCACATCGAGCGACTCCCCCACGCCTGGGACTCGATCGTCTTCAAGGGCTACGAGCGGGGCGTCCAGCTCTCCGGCGGACAGTGGCAGAAGCTCGGCACCGCCCGCAGTCTCTACCGTGACGCGCCGTTCCTCCTCGTCGACGAACCCACGTCCGCGCTCGACCCGCACGCCGAGATCGCCGCGTTCGGCAGCCTGTGGTCACTCGCCGCCGAAGGACACGCCGTCGTCCTCGTCACCCATCGCCTCGCCGCGACGGCGAACGCCGACCGGATCTACGTCATGGCCGCGGGCCGCGTCGCCGAACAGGGCACCCACGACGACCTCATGGCCATCGAAGGGGGCGTGTACCGGAACATGTTCCTGGCCCAGGCCAGCCAGTACGGGATCACCGACATGCCCGTGCCCGCACCTCGCCGCCCCGCCCCCATCGAGGAAGACCGCAGGTGAGGGCCCGACACGCCTTCCTCACCCGGGCGGACTCCGCCCCCGACGCTCAGTGCGGCGCGTCCTGCGGACCGCCCAGTTCGCCGATGAGACGCCGGTAGGTCTCGAAGGCCGGTTTGGGGGTGTAGTCGTCGCGCAGCAGGCCGAAGTGGTGGAAGATCCCTTCGGCGGTGCTGTCGGCGTCGCGCAGGGCGAAGAACGAGTATCCATCGATGTTCAGGTCCACGGAGTGGGCGGCGACGGTCCGCACGACGGTTTCGAGCACCGCGGCCTGGCGCTTCTCGCCGCGGCCCGGACCGGTGGGCCAGCCGTTCTCACAGACACGGATCGCGACCCTGCCGGGGATCCCGGCCCTCGGCAGGTCGGTGTGCCGGAACGCGGTGAGGACGGTGGCGACCGCATCCGCCAACTGGTCGGCGGCGAGGGGGCGGAACACGTCCGGGAAGAAGTCCAGGCCGACGTAGTCCAGGCTCCGCCGGAAGCGGTCGTCGGCCAGAGCGCCGAGGTCGGACCAGAAGGTGTCGGCCGGGTCGAAGGTCGGTACGGCGTTGAAGCCGACCGCCACACCGCGCCCCAGGGCGCTGGCCTCCCGCTTGGCCTCGACGACCCCCTCGACGAGCGCGTTCAGAACATTCGGTGTGCTGCCGTCGACCGGCGGCAGGTCGGCATTGGGCTCTTCGCAGATCTGGACGGATGCCAGCTCCGGCCCAGCGCTCCGGACGGCCTCACGGACGAACTCCCGCCATCCTCGCAACTCACCGGTCGGCTCCCGGAATTGCAGCACCAGGTCCAGCTTGCGACCCCGTTGGAGATACGTCGTGGGATCGGCGGGCGTGGGCGGCTCGGGCGTCTCCGTGGCGGCGAACGAGCGGTAGGCACGCACGGACAGCGTCGCCGTGTCGCCTTGCAGCGTGTCCAGCGCCTCGGTGATGCGGTCCGGCACGTCCGGGCGGACTGGATGGACGATGCCCTGGTCATCGCCCAAGATCCCGCCGGGATAGATGCCGAAGAACAGGCTCATGCTTACCCCACCCCATAATATTGGTGTCACTCCAACTTTGCAGTGACACTAACATCTGGGCATGGGCCTACGAGAGACCAAGAAGCAGCGGACCCGCACGGCGATCGCCGACGCGGCCCTGCCCCTGTTCCTGGAACACGGCTTCGACCAGGTCACGGTCGCCGAGGTGGCACGACACGCAGGTGTCTCCACCAACACCGTGTTCAACTACTTCGCCACCAAGGAAGACCTCTTCTTCGATCGCCAGGCAGAAGCGGAGCGCCACCTCGCCACCCTCGTACACGACCGTGCCCCCGGCGTCTGCCCGGTGGAGGCCGTCCGCGACGACCTCCTGACCGCCCTGCGGCACAACGACCCCGCACTCGGGCTCCACCCCGACGCGCCCCGGTTCTGGCAGGTCATCCACGACAGCGCCGCCCTGCGCGCACGCGAACGCGAGATCGGCGAACGCGCCGAGGCGGCGCTGGCGACCGCCCTGGCCGAACACCCGCCGCACCAGGGCGACCCCCCGATGCCCACGCTCCTCGCCGGAGCCCTCGCCGGTACCCACCGGGCCGCCCTGCACGAACTGCAACGACGCGTCCTGTCCGGCGCACCACGCGCCCACGCCCGCGACAGCGTCGCCGCGGCGGCAGCCCGAGCATTCGACATGCTCTGCTCCGGACTCCACACCGACGCCGACCAGACGTCGAAGGGACCACGACCCTCTCAGTAGACCCCGCCGAGCAGGCGTCGAATGGGCCACGGCTCCCTCAGTAGACCCCGCCGCCCAGACACCGCAGGGGCCACGACCCCCTCAGCAGACCCCGCCGCCCAGACACCGCAGGGGCCACGACCCCCTCAGCAGACCCCG
>NZ_JBEZLM010000020.1:0-108943 GCF_040652095.1 Streptomyces sp. NPDC048290 | reverse complement strand
CGACCCCCTCAGCAGACCCCGCCGCCCAGACACCGCAGGGGCCACGACCCCCTCAGCAGACCCCGCCGCCCAGACACCGCAGGGGCCACGACCCCCTCAGCAGACCCCGCCGCCCAGACACCGCAGGGGCCACGACCCCCTCAGCAGACCCCGCCGCCCAGACACCGCAGGGGCCACGACCCCCTCAGCAGACCCCGCCGACCATCCGAGGCACGCGGGACGGTCCCCCTACCCGGCATCACCACTCCACCTCCCGCCCGACGCCATCACCTTCCTCGGCGCCGCGCTCGAAGATCCTCTCCAGTCTCCGTTCGGCAGGCCGCCGACTCATGCTCCTCGTACTCTCCAGTGACTCGCCCAGCGACCGTCTTCCCCCCAGGCGCCCCGCCCAGGACATCCCGTCGGCGCGGCCCCGTGCCGAGCGATGTGGCGACAAGTGCGGCGCCGAGCGCGAGGAGTACGGCGGCTGCGCTCAAGGCGAGCTGGAAACCCTCGGTGGGGGCGCCACCGTGGCGTGCCGCCAACGACACCAGCACCGCCACCCCCACCGCGCCACCGACCTGCTGAACCGAACTGAGGACGGCCGAGCCGAGCCCGGCATCGTCCTCGGTGGTGCCGGTGAGGGCGGCGACGGTCAGCGCGGGCAGGGCCACTCCGTTCCCGAGGCTCGTGACGAGCATTCCGGGCAGCACTCCCGAGGCGTAGCTGTCGCCGGGCGCCACACCGGACAGCAGCAGCACCCCGACCGCGCTGAGCAGGAACGACGCCACGAGCGCGGGGCGTGTGCCGAGGCGGGCCACGGCCCTGGAGGAGAGCCACATGCCCGCGAGGATGCCCGCGCCATAGGGGAGGTAGGCGAGTCCGGCCGTGAGCGGGCCGTAGTGGAGAACGGTCTGGAGATGGACCATCAGCAGGAAGGCCATGGCGTACATGGCGGCCGAGAACAGCAGGGTCGCCCCGTTGGCGACGGCGCGGAAGCGCGAGGACAGGAACGACAGCGGCACCAGAGGCCGCGCCGTCCGAGTCTCCACCGCGACGAACACAGCGCCCAGCACCACGGCCAGTACGAGGGCGCCGACCGCGACCCGATCGGCCCAGCCCGACTCCCCGCTCCGCAACAGCCCATACACCAGCGACACCACCGCACCGGTGCCGAGCATCGCACCGGGTACGTCGAGGCGTACCGCCCGCCCGGCCCGGCTCTCGGGGACCAGCCGGGGCAGCAGGAGGACGGCGGCCAGCGCCACCGGCAGATTGATCAGGAAGACCCACCGCCAGGACGCCAGGCCGGTCAGCACGCCGGAGAGCACCAGACCCGCCGTGCCGCCCAGTGCCGCGATGCCGCCCCAGACGGCGAACGCACGCGCGCGTTCCCGGGTGCCCGGGTACAGCAGGGCGATCAGTGCCAGTGCGGCGGGGCTGGCCATCGCCGCGCCCGCGCCTTGGACGAACCGTCCCGCCACGAGCTGCCACGGCTCCCGCGCGAGCCCACACACCAGGCTCGCCACACCGAACAGCGCCACCCCGGCGAGGAACACCCGTCTGCGGCCCAGCAGGTCGGCCATCCGGCCGAACAGCAGCAACAGCCCCCCGAACGCCAGGAAGTAGGCGTTGACGACCCAGGCCAGACCCGCCGCGCCGAAGCCGAGATCCTCCCGCACACTCGGCAGCGCCACACTCACCACGTTGTCGTCCAGGACGAGCATGAACTGCACGAAGCACAGCACCACCAGAGCGGGCCCACGCCGCCCGGCGCCACCGGACGCGACCGGTACGGACGTCATGCCCCGCCCCCCTCGATGCTCGGACGCGAACTGCGCCAGCGGACAGGACACGGTGACAGTGACGGTGACAGTGACGGTGACGGGTGAGTGATCGACATGACGACGACGCTACGCACCGGCCCCTCTTGGCCGCGATACGCCACAGGGCCAGTTCATATCGCGTTGAGGACACACGGAGGCCATGCGCGGCCCATGCCGAGGACGACGGAGGACATACACTCGCCGCCATGACTCAGGCCGTCTTCGGTGCCATACCGCCCGGGGTGGGGGCGATCGTCGTCGGGAACTTCCCCCTGGCGTACGGGGAGTGGTTCGTCCCCCACAGTCACCCTCACCACCAGTTGGCCTGGGCGCGGCACGGCGTGCTGGGTGTCGCCGTCGGCGATGCCCACTGGGTGCTGCCGCCCACCCGAGCCCTGTGGCTGCCGGCCGGAGTGGTCCACCGCACCGGCGCGACCCGCGAGGCCACGCTGTGCAGCCTGTACTTCGCGCCCGACCGCTGCCGCCTGGACTGGCCCGACCCCACCCCCGTCGCCGTAGACGGCCTGCTGGCCCACCTCATCGCCCACCTCGGCCGCGAGACCCTCCCCGACGACCAACGGCTGCGCGCCGAAGGGGTCGTACAGGACCTGCTACGACCCCTGCCCTCGACCCCCATCGATGTGCCGCACCCCACCGACGACCGGGTGCGCGCCGTGGCGGACGCGCTGCTCAGCGATCCCGCCGACGCCCGCAGCCTGGACGCGCACGCACGGGCCGTCGGAGTCAGCCGACGCACCCTGACCCGGCTCTTCGCCCTCGACACCGGCATGTCCTTCGATCGCTGGCGCACCCATGTACGGCTGCGGGCCGCGCTGCCTCTGCTCGCCGAGGGCCAGCCCGTCTCCCGGGTCGCGCGCACGGTGGGGTACGCGACGCCGAGCGCGTTCCTCGCGGCGTTCCGGCGCACCGTCGGTACCTCGCCGGGGCGTTACCTCAGCGGTGACATCCCGGTGGACCGCGCCTCGTAGCCGAGTCGGCCCGCCTCACGCTCAGGAGGTGGACCGGGCGGGCTCTGCCCCTGTCTCGATCAGGAAGTCGGTGAGGACCTGGGCGAGTCGTTCGGGCTGGTCCTCGGGGACGAGGGTGGAGGAGTCGGCGATCTCGACCAGTCGCCCCTGCGGGTACAGCGCGGCCAGCCGGGGCCCGTGCTCCCGTGGCATCAGCCGGTCCTCGGTCGCCCAGACGACCAGTACCGGCCGGTCGAAGTCCCGCAGCCGCTCGCTCCACGCGAGCAAGGTGGTGCGGTCGGGTGACCCGGTGGCGAACTTGGCGAAGTCCCTGCGGATGGCCTTGCTCCGGGTGGCGGGGGCGAACCAGTCGTCCATGATCTCGTCGGGTACTCCGCGCAGGCTCATCCCGCCGTATCCGCGCCGGTTGTCGCGGAAGGCGGGAACGCGCATGAGGCGCGTCAGGAGCCAGACTCCGCCGGGGACCCTGCACACCTGCGCCATGGCCTTGGCCGGTCCGGGGGGAAAGTTGTCGAACGCCTCGCAGGCCACCAGCACCAGGCGTGCGATGTGTCGGCCCTGCTCCTCCGACACCAGGAACTGGCCCCCGCCCCAGTCATTGAGGACAAGGGTCACCTGCTCCAGACCCAGCCTCTCGATGAACTCGCCCAGGAGCCGGGCGACACCGCGCTGAGTCAGATCGGCGTCCGGGTGCATCGGCTGCCGGTGGCCGCCCAGGGGCAGCGTCGGCAGGACACAGCGGTACCCGGCCAGCAACGGGACCACCTTGCGCCACTGGGTCTCGTTCATCGGCAGGCCATGGCCGAAGACCAGCACAGGCCCCTCACCACCTGTGTCCTGATAGTCGATCGGTCCGGACGACAACTCGACTCTCGGCATCTCGACCTCCCATTTGACAGAACGTTCTACTGTAATCTTGGACGGGAGAGGGGTGAAAGGCAATGGGACAGTCCGACACACGAGCCAGAATCCAGGGTGCCGCCACCGTGTTGTTCCGTCGGCACGGCTACTCGGCCACCGGCCTGAAACGGATCGCGGCAGAGGCGGACGCGCCGTTCGGCTCGATCTACCACTTCTTCCCCGGCGGTAAGCAGCAACTGGCCGAGGACATGATCCGCACCTCCGGAACCGCCTACGGCCACATGGTCCTGGCGCTGCTCGACAGCGTGCCGGACCCCGTGGAATCCCTGCTGCACGCCTTCGAGGCAGCCGCGGACGACCTCGCGGCAGCCGACTACGCCGACGCCTGCCCCATCGGGACGGTCGCCCTGGAAGTCGCGAGCAGCAATGAGGTGCTGCGGGTCGCGACGGCGGAGGTCTTCGCGGAGTGGGTCGGCGCGGCGACGAGCTGGTTCGGCCGGTGGGTGGCCGAACCGGAGACGGCTCGGTCCCTCGCGTACTCGATGGTCATGACGCTGGAGGGGGCGTTCATGCTGAGCCGGGCGGCCCGTGACCCGGAGCCGCTGCGGGTGGCGGGCAGGTCGATGGCCACGTTGCTGCGTACGGCCCTCGCCCAGGCCGACCAGGGCTGACCTCGGACGGCGAGGGGCCCCGTCCCTGTGCGTGGGTGGCGCACAGCGACCTCACTCTCCACTCCGCGCCGAGCCACGTGGGTGAGCGGCGCACAGGGTCCACGGCAGGCTCCGCACCACTGGCACGCTGCTTCCCAAGCAAGCCGCACCGCTCTCCGGCCGCCCGTCCGGCGTGATCAGCCGGGTTCCCTGACCGGTGCGCTGCTGCTCCCGTGACGTCGACCGCTCAGCTCGGCGTCGAGTGTCTCCTGCGCCACGCGCATGGCCTCGGCGTACTCCGGCTCCTGGAGCCGCTCCCACATCGTGTCCTCGGAGATGTCCTCCATGTGGCTGACCACCCACCAGATGTTGCCGAAGGGATCCTTGACACGCCCTCCGCGCTGTCCGAAGGCGTCGTCCGCCAGAGCGGTGACGATCCGGCCACCGGCAGCGACAGCCTGTGAGAAGGCCTGGTCCGCGTCGGCGACGAACACCTGGAGCAGACTCGGCATGACCGGCCAGTCCGCGTGCCGGTCGAAGGCCAGCACGACGGTGTCGCCCACTCGGATCTCACCGTGGCCGATCAAACCGTCCTCGGTTGACACCCGCCCCAGCTCCTCACCCCCGAACGCCTGGGAGACGAAGTCGAGAAACGCCCCTGTGTCGTCGGTGACGACCCAGGGTGCGACGGTGGTGTAGCCCGCCGGTGCGGCATTGGTCTGCTCGGGCATCGTGGTCCGTTCGACGAAGTCGGCTGTCAGCGGTGACCGTAGGCACCCAGTAGGTCGGCATCCGTCCTAGAGAGCGAATGTGGGCCGCGGTCGACTCCCGCCCGGCTCAGTCCGCTCCGATGCCGCCGGACCGTTCCCCGGCCTGCGCCCGATACCGCCCCGGTGTGATGCCGAACTCCCGCTGGAAGGCGTGCGAGAGCGCGTACGGGCTGCCGTAGCCGACCTGGGCGGCGATGGTGGCCAGAGTGTCGGGCGTGTCACGGAGCAGAGTGGCCGCGCGGATCACACGCCACCAGGTGAGGTACGCCATCGGAGGGCGGCCGACGAGAGCGGTGAACCGGCGCGCCAGGGTGGGACGGGAGACACCCGCCTCCGCTGCCAGCCGGTCGTTGCTCCACGGCGCGGCCGGGTCCGTATGCAGTGCCCGCACGGCGGCGGCCACCACCGGGTCGCCCAGCACACGGGGCCAGGCCCCGCTGGGGGCGTCGGTCATCCAGGCCCGGATCATGTAGACGAGGAGCAGGTCGAGCAGGCTCGGAAGCGCCACGCAGGAGCCGGGCCTCAGCTCGTCCAGCTCACCGGCCAGCAGGTCGATGGCGGCACGGAGTTCGAGGTGCCTGCTCACCTGGCTGGGCAGGTGGACGACCTCGGGCAGCTCGGCCATGAGCGGGTGCATACGGCTACAGTCGAGCCAGTAACTCCCGCAGAGCAACTCGGTCGCATGGCGATCGGGCCGAGTACGCCCCTCGGCCTCCACGACCCACCGCGCGAACGGCACCGCCTTCTTCTCAGCGACCGCCGCGTCGATGGGGAAGTCGGCGAGTACATGGCCCGTGCCATGGGGCAGCAGCACCGCGTCACCCGCACCGAGGGATACCGGCGCGCCGCCGTCGGCCAGCAGCCAGAAGTGGCCCTTGAGGACGACGTAGAAGCCCGCGCCGTCGTACGGGTCCCGGCGCGCGCACCAATCCCCGCTCGTCCGCAGCCGGCGGGACCAGGGGTGCCCGAGGTGCACGGCCGATATCGCATCGCTCACCACATCCATCCGTCAACGGTATCCGGCGCATGAAGGATGAGATGCACACGTATTTCATTGAGCCATATACACATTGAGTCAATCTCTTGATCTTCCTTAAGGTCGACCCCATGACGAAGGAGAACACGCGCGAGCAGAGCCTGCTGCTGGGGGATGTCGAGGTCATACGGGTCGTGGAGTGGCACGAGCCGTTCCTGCCCACCTCCGCCATGTTCCCTGGAGCCGGGGCCGATGTGTGGCAGGACAACGAGGACTGGCTCGCACCGGACCACTGGGCGCCGGACAGCGACCTGGTGGTGCTCGCTCTACAGAGCTGGGTGCTGCGCAGCGCGGGCCGGACCGTCCTGATCGACACCGGAGCGGGCAACGGACGCGAACGACCGGGCATGGGACCCTTCCACCAGGCCAGAAGTGACTTCCTCGGCCTCCTGGCAAGGGCCGGCGTCCACCCGCAGGACGTCGACGTCGTCGTCAACACCCACCTCCACGTCGACCACGTCGGCTGGAACACCGTCGACAGGGACGGGCAGTGGGTACCGGCGTTCCCCCACGCCCAGTACCTCATCCCGGCCGCCGACGACTTCCACTTCGGTCCGGACAACGCGTACGGCAACGGCGCACAGGAGGCCGACCGCCACGTCTACGAAGACAGCGTCGCGCCCATCCACCGGGCTGGACAGGCCGTGCTCTGGGACGGTCTGCACCGCATCGACGAGCACCTCACCCTGGAGTCCGCGCCCGGTCACACTCCCGGCTCCTCCGTGCTGCGACTCGTGTCCGGTGGCGACCGGGCGGTCTTCGTCGGCGATCTGCTGCACAGCCCGGTGCAGATCCTGGACCCCTGCTGCAACAGCGGCGCCTGCCTGGCCCCGGAGCAAGCGGTGGCCAGCCGCCGCCGGATACTCGGCCGGGCGGCCGACGACCGCGAGCTGCTCGTCCCCGCCCACTTCGGCGGCGCGGGCGCCCTGGAGGTACGACGGGACGGTGACCGCTTCGCCCTCGGCCCCTGGGCGACAGCCGACTGGAGGAGAAGTACGACCACGGTCGGTTGAGCAGGCCGACCACGATCTTCTCGTGTGTCCGCCATGTACAGCGACGGCCTCGCTGACACCGCGCCGTCGGAGCGGCCGGGCCGCACAGTTTCTCGGGACCACCCGAAAACGCACCGCGGCCGTCGATCGCAGCTACTATGACAGGCCGATATGAGTCAGCAATTACCCATATCCATACCTGACTTGACGGCGCATCAGACAGCAGAGAGGTTGTCGCCTTGTACTTGAGTGTCCCCTTCGAGGACGGTGAGGTCTTCGTCGTCGAGTTGTCCGACGAGCAGGGTTCCGGAGTGATCCGGGCAAGTCGCGGCGACGAGCTCTTCGAGACTTCCGCCGACACGTTCGAATCGGGCATGGCCCGGGTGCAGCGGGTGGCCGCGACCATGCTGGCCCGGCTGGCGGATCTGCCACGCAGTCCTGATCACATCCGTGCGGAGTTCGGACTGCGGGTGACGGCGGAGGCGGGCCTGGTCGTGGCGAAGGGGTCCGGGGAGGCGCACATCAGGCTGGAGCTGGAGTGGAATCGGCCCGAGGGCGGCAGGTGACTTCGGGAGGTCAGCTGCTGTGGGACACCGCCGCCCTCGCCGACCGGGCCTGAGTGACCGCCCGCGGACTGGCCGAAGACCGTCACACAGTCGGGATCGCCACCGAACTGGACGATGCTGCCCCGGACCCACCGCAGGGCGGCGATCTGGTCCTGGAGACCGAAGTTGCTGCCGATGTCAGGATGCGCCAGATAGCCGAGGGCGCCCAGCCGGTAGTTGATGCTGACGACCGTGACGCTGAGGGCAGCCAACTGTGAGCCGTCCGTTCTGGCACTTCGCCCACCCGAGGGGAACCTTGGCCGGGCATAGGTACTCCCTGAGGCGGAACCTCCACGCCCATCAGTGTCGGTCAGGGACCCCGATCCACTCGGCCAGGGCGGTGGGATCCGGCGGTGTGCCGGTGAGGCTGGCGATGCGGGCGTAGACGGCACGGACCGCTTCCGGGCGCTGGGTCAGTACCTGCGCCGCGACCCCGAAGCCAGCGGACGTCGTGGGGTCGGGCCTTCGCAGGGCGAGGGCGAGTCGGGCCCAGGGTTCGCATGGTTGCGGTCGTTGTCTGATCTGGTCGGTGGCGAGGCGGTGGGCCGCTTCGGTCTCGCCGAGAAGGCGGGCCAGGTCGGAGGAGTCGTGGGCAGCTTGGTCCTCTGTCTCGGGTGGCGTTCGCCGCAGGCGGGAGGGGTCGGCCGCGATGCGGCACAGTTGTGCCGTGTAGTCGTGGAGGGGCGGTGTGTCCGGATCAGGGGTCAGCACGCCGGGGAGGTGCGCACCGGGTGGCCGGTGCGCGCCGGACGACCATGCCTCGGCGAAGGCCGTCACCGTACCGGGGTCCGGCTGCACATGGTGTAGTCGCCAGCGGATGCGGTGGGCGACGACGGCCTCCTCGGCGAGGGCCGTCACCTCGTCGGGCACGACCGTCGGATTCCTGACCTGCGCCATGTCGGCGCCCATCCAGGCGGTGAACTGCCGGCCGGCCCTCGTCAGGTGGCGGGACGATCGGAGCACCTCGTACGCCTCCCAGGTCTGTGCTCGCCAGTGCAGCAGTTGGAACTGAGCGCGTCGGCGCAGGCTCGCGTCGGTCGTCCGGTGGGCCAGACGGCGCCAGAAGTCGACGACGCCGAGGAAGGCGAAGACGCCGTGGAAGAGGCCCGGGAGCGGGCGCGGGTCGTCGCGCCAGGGGGCGTAGAACAGCTCGTCCGGCGCCTCGTCGTCGTACAGGTCGAGGGAGTCGAGCACGGCGTTGAGTTTCATGTGCCGGAACTCGTGGACCAGGGTGACGGCGAGTTCCACGGCATCCGGTGGTGTGCTGAGCACGGCTCCGCCGAACGCCTCGCTGGACGATACGGAGGTCATCATGCCGCTGTGGGACTCGGGCCGGGGTGTGAGGGCGATGAGGCCCGCTGCCAGGGCTTCCGCCCGCTCGGGGCCGATGACCGCGGTGAGCAGGTCCGCGGCTTCGCCGATGTTCTGTCTCCACCGGGTGACGTCCTCGGGGGCGAGGCGACGCGGCGGCGTCGAGCCGTCGGCTTCCCGGTAGGGGTCCATGTCCTCCAGGACGAGATCGAAGTGGCTCTGTCCGACGGGCGTGCGCACCTGGTGCAGCGGAAGCCAGCCCGCCGGGCGCGGATCATCCGGGCTCGGTAGGCGCACTTCGGCTCCCCGGCATCTGATGAGGGTCGCGTCCCTCCTCGCCGTGATGTGCGCGGTGGTGGCCGTGGTGCCACGGAAGTCGGCGGCACCGAGCCCGGGGAGGACGACGAGGCCCTCGCGTACGGGGAGGGGCAGTGTGAACGCGATGTCGGCCCTGACGGCTGCCGCCGCCGCGACCGCGTGGAGGTGGGAAAGGTGCTCCGATGATGTGGTCGCTCCGGTGTGCGGCGCGATCGGCCGAGTGTGCGCCGCGCGTAGTGCGCTGCTCAGCCAACGTCCCAGGGACGGGTGGAGCAGTACCGTCGCAACCGCCTCGGCGTCGGCGCGCTCGGCCCGCACTAGGAGTTCCCGCACCTCGCCGACCCTCGGTAGCCCGCCTTGGTAGGCGGCTGTGGCCCCATCCGTCAGGCGGAGCAGGCGCAGTAGTTCGGCCAGGACCACCGCACGTGCCCCGCGCTGCTGCGCCCGCAGGCGCTTGACCAGCGAGCTGTCCTCCGTGCCGTACGCCACATCGCGCACGTCGGCCGGGCTGGGGAAGGGCGGTTGCGGTGGGGGCTGCGGGGTGCGGATGCTGACGACCGGCCGATACTGGACGGGTCTCCCGCTCCCGCCGCCTCCCATGCCGCCGGAGTAGCCGCCCGGCCCCTCCCCTGCTCCGCCGCGGCTGGTACGGGGGCGGAGGTATCGGTCCATGAGCCGGGCGGCGGCAGGGCTCGCGGCGGGCGCGTGCTCGTCGGACAGGGCTTGTTCGAGGGTGACCGCGGTCAGATCGGGGGTGAGGGCGTCCTGTGGTTCCGGGGGGCCGTCCATCGGGTTGCCTTCCTGCGCGGTGAGTTCGGCGAGCACGGTGGCGAGGTTGCGTCCACACAGCAGGACGTCGGGATGGTCTTTGCGCAGTCGTGTCGTGCCGGCCGCGAGTGCGGCACGGTAGTGCTCCGCGGCTTGCTTCGGGCGTCCGAGCAGGTGCCAGACCGTGGCGAGTTCGTGCCGGGCGGCGATGGTGTCCGGGTGTTCTGGTCCGAACCGGCGCTCGTTGATCCGCCAGATGTCGGTGAACTCGTCCCGTGCCCGCTCCAGGGAGCCAGGATCGGACTCGTGGTCCCTGATGACCCGGGCCCGTTCATGACGGGCGAGGAGCACTTCGGGGTGGTCGGGCGGCAGAATGGTCAAGTAGACCTGTACGACGTGTTCGGCGGCGTTCTCGGCTTCTGCGGCCTGTCCGGCGTCGCGCAGCGCGCGCACGAGGCTGACTCTCATGGCGAGGGTGTCCCGGTCCGCGGGCCCGGTCAGTGTCTCGTGCTGCTGGGTGGTGGCCCGGAGTTCGGCGACCGCCTCGGCGAAACGACCGCGCTTGTGGGCGAGCGTCGCCAGGTCGTGTCTGATCCGCAGGATGCCTCGCGGGCCCGACTGAGGGTCGCGTCGGCGCATGGCGAGAGCGGTACGCAACTCCGCCTCGGCGGCTTCGAAGCGGCCCCACTCCCGCAGTACGCGGGCCCGGCCGGTCTTCGCCGACTGGGCGTAGGGGTGGTCGTTCTCCAGCGCGCGTTCGCAGGTTCTGCCCACGTCCTGGTAGAGCCGGTCGGCCGTGTCGAGGTCGCCGTTCTCGCGTAACGCCCAGGCCAGGTACAGCCGGGCGGCGATCGTGGCACGATCCTCGTCACCGAGCAGGCGCGCCCTGACCTCGACGACCGACGTGTGTTCGGCGACGGCCTCGCCGTACATCCCCAGGTAGGTCTGGTACTGGGCGGCGCGTAGGGCGGGTCCGGTGGCCTCGGCGACGAGGACCGTGTCCGTGCCGACGCTGGTCTCGCACTCGTGCAGCAGCACACGGGCCGCGGCGCAGTGCGGTGCGATCGCCCGCCACAGCGGCCAGTCCTCGGTGCGGTTCTCCGTCAGCGGGTCGGTGAAGCGGTGCAGGAGGGCGGTGACCAGTCTGAGCAGCAGCGGCCTCCGGGCGGTGAAGTCGGGGTGACCGCGGCTGGCGGCGCGGACCATCGGGTGCAGGGTGATCCATCTCAGCGGATCGACCGCCGATCCCTGCGGGGTCTGTCTGTCCCGCGAGGTCTCTCCGTCCCGCGGGGCCTCTCTGTCCCGCGGGATCTCTCCGTCCCGCGGGATCTCTCCGTCCCGCTGGGTCTCTCCGTGCCGCGGGGTCTCTCTGTCCCGCGGGGTCTCGATGGTGATCAGCTTCAGACCGATCAGGCCCTTCAGCGCGTCGCTGATCCCTGGCTGTGTCGCCCCCTCGAAGAGCCCGCTGTGCGCGAGCAGGTCCGGGTCGAGGAGGTTCTGGTAGGGGATGGGAGCGGGCCCGAGGGCGGACAGCAGCCGTAGGAGCGGGCGGGCCAGGCGTGCGCCTTGGCGGTGCAGCAGGTCGAGGGAGAGTTCCCAGGTGCTGAGTATGGTCCGGCGGCTGCGCTCGGTCGGCCCCAGGTCCACGTCCGGGTCCGAGGCCATCTCCGCCAGATGGGCGTCGAAGGTGCCGCGATAGCCGGCGAAGGTGACCGGTGTCGATGGGGACGGCCAGGGGTCCTCCAGTGCCCGCGCCAGGTACGAGCCGGCGAGGTTGAGTGCGAGGGGGAGCCCGCCGAGGTGCTCGGCGAGGTCCTGGGCGTCCTGCACGGTTCCCGCCTGCGGATGCGGAGCCAGGTCACGCAGTACCTGGGCACCATGTTCCTTGGAGAGCAGATCGACGCCGATCGTGTGCACCCACTGCCCCCACCGTTCGGTGCGGGAGTCCTGGCTGGTGATCAGTACGGTCCCCCAGTGGTGTGCGGGTGGCCGCAGCCAGCCGATGCCCTCGGCGGTCCGTGACGGCGCCGCCGCGAGGACCGCGGGATCGTCGACGTTGTCGAGCACCAGCAGCCACGGCGTGGTGAGGGTGTCCAGGTGCCGCCACAAGACGTCCGCCGGATGTGCCCCGACGAAGTCGGCTGTCTTGGCGCCCGCGGAGTACGCGACCGCGCGCAGTGCCCCGGACAGTCCCTCACCGTCCGCTCCGGACACCCACCACACCCGGGTCGAGGAGGCCGCCAGCCGGTGTGCCGCCTCCAGGGCGATCGTCGTCTTGCCGGAACCGCCCATCCCGCACAGCAGCCACACGCCCGGCACGTCCGCGTCACCGTCGACCCGCCGTGTCACCGCACCGGTCAGCGTGGCCACGAGCCCCTCGCGCCCCCGCAGCCGCTGCGCCACGACCCTGCGCTGCGGAACGGCCAGGGGCGCGGTCGCCATGGTCCGGGAAGGATCACGCGGTACTTCCACGGTCAGTGCGTCGAGCGTCTGCGCCGCTTCGGGCAGCAGCAGACGGGCGACCTGGGACGGCGCGGGCGCGGCGGTGATGTCGACCAGGTCGGGGATGTCATCGCCGTAGCGGTGCAGGAGTGCGGCGAATCCGGGATCGCCGGTGAACGTGCGGGCCGGGCAGGCGTGCAGGCGGCGGTTCGCGAACGCCGCGTCGTCGTGGATGACGACGCCGACGAGATGATTCCGGCAGAAGACCGCGCTGCCGGAGGCTCCGGACCATGCCTGTGCGTCCTCCGCGCGCACGGCCGGTGCGGACTCCTGGTCCAGCACATACAGATCCTGGCTGCCGACGCCACCGGCCTGGGGAGGCAGCTTCCCGCTCAGATACTCCACCGTGCGCTGTCCGTCCCGGAAGGTCGCCGACGGATACGCGAGACCCTCGTAGGGCAGCGGGGTGTTGCCGACGGGACGGCCCCAGCGCACCATGCCGGGCACGTCGACGCCGTCGTCCAGCAGCAGCAACGCGACATCGCGTGCGTCCGGGTCGGTCCAGCACACCGATGCCGGGCAACGGGGTACCCGGTGCGAGCCGGAGTCCTGAGGATGCCCCACCCGTACCCGGATCTGGGCCCATGACGTGCCGTCGCCGTCCTCGACGACATGGCGGGCCGTCAGGACCAGGCGTGGTCCGATCAGATAGCCGGTACCGACGCGGCGGAACCCGGCGGCGTCACCGCCTCGGATCAGAGCCAGCCTTCGACGGTCCAACTCAGCCCTCGTCCTGCCAGTCGCCGGACTGCCGCCCACCGATCTCGGGGCTGGCTCCGCCCGCAGCACGGTCCTTGACCTGGAGCTTCAACGTCAGCTTGTGCCCTCGGGCCGAGGAGTGCGATCCGCTCCCGCCCACCGCCGCCACCCCGAAGTGCAGCTTCCCCTCGCCCTGGACGTCATCGCGCAGTTCCAGCATCAGCTCCAGCTCCGCGCCCTCGATCTCGAAGGCGAACTGCTGCCGCGCTCCCTGGGCCTGGGCCTGGTAGAGCTCTTGCCGCAGTTCCTCGATGGCTGCGGCCAGCCCGATGGTCGTCATGGTTTCTCCTCGTCGGCTGTGAGGGTCGGACAGGGGTGGCGCCCGCTGGAGGGAGGTCTTCGGATTCCCGGTCCTGGCCGCGATCCGGCCCGGACCTGTGCCCTGCCCCCCTCCCACCTGTTCCCGGGTCGGGTCGCACCCGTCCGCGCACGAACTCGACGGTAGTACAGGAGACTTCCCGGCAGGGGAGACTTCGCCGTTCCCTGCGTTCGCCGATGAGAGCCCAGGTGATCCGGACACGGGCCCCAGCGCCAGGCGGGCCCGCCGAGCTGTTCCGGCCCGGCCCTCCAAGCACCGGAGAGGACCCGCCACACCACGACTACGACGGCCCCACCCCCCGCCCCCGATACCGACTCAACGCCTCCTCCACCTCCGGCCGCCCCCAACTCTCGCTGTCGGCCGCCGCCAACCACGCCTCCGCGTACGCCGCCGCGGTCTCGCCGTCCGTGGGAGCGAGGTCGGGTCGGTCGAGCAGTACGGCGAGGAGTCGGGAGGCGATGGGGCGGGTGCCGTGCGGGACGAGCCATTCCAGCGCCCGGCGGGTGGCCTCGGCCCGGGACGGGGCGTCCACCGTCGAGTTGCCGAGCACCGCTGCCAGGAGCCGTCCCGCGTTGCTGCTGTCGGCCTCGTCGATCCAGTACCCGGCCGCCTCCAGTGCGTCGGCGATCTGGTCCGTCCGGAGGTCGTCGCGCTTCAGCAGGACCTCCAGGACGGCGACCTGCTTGGCGTGGCCCGCGGGGCTCTCCCATCCCCGCAGGGCCAGTCGCACGGCCCGGACCTGGTGCTCCGGGCCGAGCGTGAGGCGCAGCAGGCCGATGAGCAGCCCGCGGTCGGACGGTGTCTCCCGGTCCTCCAGGACACCGAGGGCATGTTCGGCGAGGCGGGCGGCACGTACGGCGTCCAGTTCGCGGACGAAGTGGACCCCCTTGAGCTGCACGGCGGCGGCAGCGGGTCCGGACCCGGCGTCGAGCAGGGCCAGGAGCTGGTCGATGGAGCGGGCGTACTGGTCGAGGTCGACGTCACGGCCACCGGTCAGTGCCGACACGACATGGGGAGCGCCCTCGGCGGTGGGGTTCTCCTGGAGCCAGTTCAAGGCACTCTCGACGACTTCCCTGGGCCGGTCGGCGTCCCTCCGGTGCAGCAGGGGGGCGATGACGAAGGAGGCGTACGGGCGGTCTCCGTAGCGCCTCAGCCAAGTGAAGGCGCGGGTCTCGACGGGCTCGGGCCAGTCGAGGGCCGGCTCGGCTCGCTGGAGAAGCTGGGCGAGGACGAAACGGGCGTCCTCGGACGGCAGGTGATCGTCCAGCCATGCGTACGCCGCTCTTTCGATCGCCGCGGTCTCGTCCTCGGTCGGACTGTTCACACCGGTCAGGGCGTTCAGTCCGAGAAGCGGCTCCAGTACGAAGGAGGCTTCCTGGCGTGTTCCATGGTGGCTGAGCCAGTCCAGCGCGATGCCGACCGCCCGTGAGGTCCGACCTTGGAGGAGCCTGCGGCGTTCCAGCACCGGCCCGAGCACGTACGTCGCCTCGAACGCGGGCAGGGCGTCCTCCAGCCAGTCCAGTGCCCGGCCGACCGCGTCGCGGAGGACATCGGGGCCGACGCCGTGGCACCGCAGCACCTGCGCCAGGGTGCTCCGCACCAGACCGGGGTCGTAGGTGTCGTCGAGCCGGGCCAATGCGGTGCGGGCCGCCTTGACGACGTGGCCGCCCACGGCATCCGGGCGGAGAACTGCGGCCATGACATAGGTGCCGCCGTTGTGCAGCCCGTGACGCGCGAGCCAGGTCACGGCGTCCTCGCCCAACTCCCGCTCCGTCTCCCGGTCGATGTCGGAGCGGGCCAGCAGGGAGCTGAACACGAACTTCGCCTCGTTGGTCGTACCGTACTCGGCCAGCCATTTCTGGGCGGCGTCGACCGCTGTTGCCGCCCGCCGGGCGCCGAGGTCGTCGCGGAGCAGTACCTCGGCCAGCACATAGGTGGCCCGACGTGTCTCCAGATGAACGCCCAGCCATCCGAAGGCGTGGTTGAGTGCCATGCGGGCGTCGGTGTTCTCCTGACGGCAGCGGGCCAGCAGGGGCTCCAGGACGAACGAGGCGTCGATGTGAGCCCCGTTGTCCTTGAGCCACGCGTGGGCGCGTCGCGTCACGAGTTCCGCCTTGTCGGCCGGGAGGTCCTCGGTGCGCAGCACGGCGTCCAGGACCAGCGCGGCCGACGAGGGCGGTGGCTGGGCGCCGAGCCATGCCAGGGCCCTCTGGACCGCTCGGGCCTGAGACTTCTCATCGAGATCCTTGCGGAGCAGCAGGGGCCGCAGCACCAGACCGGCGTCAGGGTTCCGCTTGCTCCGCTCCATCCAGGTGAGGGACAGGGCGATCACATCGGCCGCGCGGTCGGCGCCGAGGTCGCCGCATCGGAGCAGGGCGGCCAGCAGTCGGGCGCCCGGCCTGTTCAGGGTCCGCTGCTCGGCGAACCACCGGAGCGTGTGCTCCGCCAGCTTGTCGCAGTCCCCGGCGGAGATCCGCTCGGTCTCCAGCAGCAGACGGAGCACCTGGCTCACGTCCTGCGTCGTCCACTGCCCGTTCACCCACTTCAGGCAGGCGTCCACGAGCCGCTGCGACACTTCACCGGCGGAGTTGCGTACGGCGCTGGTCAGTACGGTCGCCGCCGCGGTGGGGTCGCGCCGCTCGGTCTCCTCCAGCCAGGGTCCGACCAGCCGGTCCCAGGTGTCGTTCATCCCCTTGAGCCAGGGTGAGCCCGACAGCATGGTGAGCATGATGGACCGGCCGACCTTCGGTTCGCCCGCGACCAAGGCGGCCAGTTGATCGGTGCTGCCCGCGAGCCAGCGCGCGCAGGCCCGCTCCACCGCAGCGCGGTGAGTGGTTCCGAGGTCGGCGGTCCATCGCCGCAGATGGAGTGCGGCGACGCTGAAGGTCGGACCGTCACCGAGCAGCGCGGACAGCAGCTTCCTCAGCACCTCGCTGCGGACCGTGTTGCCGTCGGGCAGGACGGCCATCCGCAGGAACTCGTCGGTGACGATGTCGTGGAGGGCGTCGATGCCCCGTCCGGACTCCACCAGCCAGCCCAGGTGCAGCAGTCCGCCGACCACACCTTCGGGTCCGTCCCGGAAGGTCGGGTCCGACCAGAGCGCGAGGAAGCGCTCCACGGCCGTCTCGACAGCGTCCTGGTCCTGCTCGCAGGAGGCCGCCGCCACCGTCGAGGCCAGCAGCAGTGTCTCCCTCGCGGGTGCGCCGAAGTCCTGCTTGGTGCGCTGCTGCAACCAGAAGAGCAGGCCCTCCGGCCGGGGTGGGACGAGATCCAGCTCGCTCACGCCGGCCTTGAGCCGGGCCTCGAGTTCGCGGGCGATGAGCAGGGCGATGATCGGCCGCTGTCCGCACACCTCCGCGAGCCGGTCCGCGCCCCAGCCCCTGGCGCTCAGCATTCCGGGCGCGACCTTCGCGAAGATCTGGCTGATCACCTCCGCCGTGTGTTCCCGGTCGACCCGGATGGGGACCTCGTTGAGCAGCAGTGCGACGCCGTTGTCCCTGAGGTTGCCGAGCATGCCCGGCCGGACGGACGCGACGCAGGCGACGCGGCCCTCCGGGTCGTCCGTCCGCAGTGCCTCGCCGAGGGCTTCGAGGTTCAGGGCGTCATAGCTGTCGAGATAGTCGAAGATCAGCAGCACGCGCCGCCGTCCGGTCTGTTCCCGGACAGCCGCCATCACGGTGTCGACCGACACCTCGGGAGAACGGCCGACGTGCAGCACCTGCCAGGGCTCGGGCTGTTCGAGCGCGGTCTTCGCCACCTCGAAGCATGTCCGGGTCTTGCCCGCGCCCGCCGGGCCGATCAGCAGGACGCCCCGCTTGGAGTCCTGCTCCGACGCCGAGACAGTCAGCCTGGCCAGCCGCCTGAACAGCCGTTTCGGGTCGGAGTCGTCGTTCGGGCTGACGAACGGCACCTGGGTCAGGGGCACACCCTTGCCCCGCAGCCTCGCCAGCTCCTGAGCATGGGTGCGGATGTACGGCGATGAGGGGGCCCGGCTCCTGACTCCGTCGGAGGTGACGTCCTCGAAGGCCGTCGTGGTGCCGGGGTGTCCGTGCCTGGTGGCGAGGTCGGCGAAGCCGGGCAGGCTCAGGACCTCGTGGACGGGGACGGCGTGCAGGCGTCGGTAGCCCATGGTCCGGTCGTCCTCGGCCACCACTCCGACCAGACGGCCGTCGCAGAAGATCGCCGCCCCCGACGCACCGGCCCACGGACGCTCTCCCCCGCTACCGGAGCCCGGCCAGACAGGACTGTTCAGCACCCACCCCGACGACGAGGTCGAGACGGCGGGCAACTCGCCGCGCAGGTCCTCGAAATGGGCCGCGCTCGCGGCGTCGGCGGCGAAGGCGGGGAAACCGGCTCCGTAGTACGGCAGGGGTACGACCCCGCCCGGTCGCCCCCAGCGCACCGGTTCCGCTCCGGTGGTGGTCACCGGCTCGTGCAGCCACACCAGCGCCACATCCGGCGCGTCGTCGGACACCTCAGGTCCCTCGGGGTCCGGCCAGCACACCTCCGCGGTCCGCTCGACCGGACCGACCCCGTAGCGAGGATGCCCGACCCGTACCTGGACACTGCCCGCCCACCGTTTCCCGGGGCGTACGACATGAAGCGCGGTCAGGACGAGGTGCGGTCCGATGAGATAGCCCGAGCCCGAACCGTCCGGAACGCCGGTACGGACCAGGGCGAGGCGCTCCGGCTGCACCTCACGACTCCCACGGCCGCCGCGAGGCTCCCTTCGAGGCATCGGGAGTTCCGTCCGCCGACATGGGCTCGCTGCTCCGCGCCTGGGTGTCGTCCCCGCCACCGAGGCCCCCGCCGGCCCGGCCGATCTTGGCCCGCTCACCGCCCAGCGCCTCGTCATGCACCTGGAGCGTGAGCGTCAGCGTCTGACGGCGGGTACTCCCCGGACCGCCCCCGGCCTCGGCGCCCGCCTTGGCGCCGGGAAGCCCGACCTCGACCTTCACCGCACCATGGCCGTCCCGGCGGAACTCCACCTCCAGCGTCAGCTGCGCCTGTTCCACCTCGAACCGCAACTGCTGGCCGACGCCCTCGTCCTGGGCCGCGTACAGCTCCCGTCGCAGCTCCTGCAATGCCTCGCTCAGCGAAATTCCCGCGTCCACAGCTTCCCCCTCGAACTCCGCGCCCGGCTCCGACGCGCCCGACTCCGACGCCCTGAGGAAATTCTGTCCCAACCACCCCGGTGCGCGCGGAGTTTCACCACACCAAGCCACGGCATCGTCACCGCAGCCGCCGCACGCCGCCCGGGGGTCATTCAGAACCGCCTGTCGGGGACAGGCTCTGATCTCGGACATAGACGGTGATACGCGCCCCATTGACATGAGTGGTCCCGTCCTCCCGGAAGGAGCGCCGCAGGGTGCGCGTCTTCGCCTCCTCCTGCGGGCCGGTGAGGGTCCGCAGCCGTGCCACGCGGACCACGACGATCCGGTCGAAGGTCAACATGCGTGCCGCGATGTCCTCGGCGGGAAGCTCGACACCTGCCAGTGTGTTCGACGCGACGGCGTCCTGTGCCAGGGCGAGATCGGTGAGATGGCGGGTGTCCTCGGGGTGGGCCGCGGTCAGGATCCGGTGTTCTCCGGCGAGGAAGAGCAGCCCGTCGCCAGGTCGGCCCTCCTCGCGTACGGCTGCGGCGATGGCGGTGACGTCGTTGCTCCGGCTCTCGGGCGTCCGCAGCGCCAGGCTCGGCGGGACGAGCGCGGCCAGTACGGCGACCGCCGCGATCCACGCGGTACGGGAACACCGCCGCCGCCGGAGAAAGTAGTCCCACCAGGCGCCCAGCAGCAGGGCGATCCCGATACCGCTGTAGAGCACGTACCGGTCGACGAAAAGGGGCTTGACCAGCGAGGCGACCAGCAGCAGAAGGCCCGGAAGCACCACGATCGGCACAGCCAGCGCGGGCAGCCGCACCGGCCCCCTCGCTCCCAGCGGCGCCAGGGCACACGCCACGGCCAGGATCGTCGTGACGAGGAGAGCGGGAAGCCGTACCGGTCCGCCGATCCAGGCCACCTGCCCGGACTGCCCCACACTGTGGATGACCAGCGGCAACAGCCCCGCCACCACGCCCGCCGCCGTCACACTCCACGCCTTCAGCACGGGTCGTGGCACACGGGAGACGACCAGGGTGACGCCGTGTGCCACCAGGGCGAGGACCGCGAACTCATGGAGCAGACAGGCCAGCAGCATGGTGCAGCCGTAGACCGCCCACCGCCACCGCGCGCGATGCGGGACGCTGACCACGAGCACGTAGGTGGCCCAGGTGACCAGGGCACACACCATGGCGTACGAGCGGCCTTCCTGCGCGTACTTCTGGACCTGGGGAAGGAGCGCGAACACCAGCCCGGCCATCAGCCCGGCACGCGGTCCCACCAGCCGCAGCCCGAGGAGCCCGACTCCGCTCGCCGCCACCGACATCGCCAGCACGGACGGCAGCCGCAAGGTCAGCAGCCCGCCGCCGAAGAGACCGAAGATCCCATGCATCACGGTGTAGTAGAGGGCATGGACCAGATCGATGTGCTGGGCGGTGAGCCAGATCTGCGCGAGGTCGCGGTGGGCGAGCTGGTAGGTGACGGACTCGTCCCCCCACATGGTGTCGTTCCTGCGGATACCCCAGAGCCCGAGAGCCAGGGTCAGTGCCAGCGGCGCGAGGACGACAACGGCTCTGGCCCGGCTCGGTGCTGGCCGACGGCGGGCGGGTACGGGAGGGGTGACCGTTCTGGCCAGGGCGGGGCTGCGTTGCGCGACGGACATCAGGGACTGTGCCTTTCAGCGGCGGCGGCGATGTGGATGTGGATGTGGCGCCAGCGTGCCCGGACCTCCCTGATCGCTTGCCGACGCAACCTGACCGGCCGATCAGGAAGGCGGGCCGGTGCTGTGCGAGGCTGGACGACATGCGCATCCTGGTGGTCGAAGACGAGGTGGACCTTGCCCAGACCCTGCACACCGGTCTCACCGCCGAGGGCTACACCGTCGACCTCGCCCGTGACGGCCGACAGGGACTGTGGATGGCCCGGACCGGCGAATACGCCCTGGTCGTACTGGACTTGATGCTGCCCGGACTCAACGGCTACAAGGTCTGCGCCCAACTGCGCCGCGAGGGCAACGCGACTCCCATCCTGGTCCTCACCGCCAAGGACGGTGAATGGGACCAGGCGGAGGCCCTGGACACGGGCGCCGACGACTACCTGGCCAAGCCCTTCTCCTACCCGGTGCTCGTCGCACGGCTGCGGGCCCTGGTCAGACGAGGCGCCACGGCCGCTCCGCCCGTCCTCGCCGTGGGTGACCTCTCGCTGGATGTCGCCGGGCGGGTCTGCCGCCGGGCCGGGACCCGGGTGGAACTCACCCCCCGGGAGTTCGCCGTGCTGGAGGTGCTGGCCCGGCGGGCGGGTCAGGCGGTCTCCAAAGCGGATCTGCTGTACCACGCGCGGCCCGACGAAGCCTGGGACCCCAACCTGGTGGAGGCACGTGTCAGCGCCCTCCGCAAGAAGGTGGACGCCGCGTTCGACCGGCGGTCCTTGCAGACCGTACGGGGTATCGGCTACCGGCTGGTGGACGACCGTGAACGCGGCTGAGCGGCGACGCCGCTGGTGGCCGCGTTCGGTACGGGCCATGGCGGCCCTCGCCGCCGCCTCGACCGCCGCCGTCCTGCTGGCCGGCGTCGGCTGGTGGGTACACCACGACGTCTACCGCCAGGCCACCCAGACCGCCGAGGAACACGCCCGGACACAGCTCAGTTCGCTCTATGAACAGTTGACCCGGGGAGTCGTCCCCGACACCATCAGCACCGTGCCGTACGAGGTCGTCGCGACCGGCCGACGCACCGCTGTCGCCTACGGCGGGAGCATGGTGGACTTCGCCCCCGACACCCACCATGTGATGCCCGCCCCGCCGACGACCGGGATCGCCGCGCTGGTACCGCCCACCACCGTCCGCATACCGGTGAACCGCCACTACAACTCCAGGGACGACTTCAGTGTGCCCGGCGGGACCGTACGGGTCATGGCCGCCGATGTCTCACCCGATGACCTCAGCAGCGAGGCAGCCGCGGCCCTGGGCGTCAGCGACAACGCCAAGCTACGCATCTACGTGGTCGTACTGCCGTACACAGCCGAGTCGATCACCGAGATCACCGACCGTCTGCTGCTCCAGGCCGGGATCGCCAGCCTGGTACTGATCGCCGGCGTCACCTACTTCGCCGTCCGAATCGCGCTGCGGCCAGTCGAAGCCATCCGTGTCCTCACCGCGTCGGTCACCGCGAACGACCCCCGCGAACGTGTCACCGTCCCCGCCACCGGACACGAGATCACTGCCCTGGCCACCACCATCAACACCACCCTCCAACGCCTCGACAACGCCGCCGCCCAGCAACGCCGCTTCGTCGCGGACGCCGCCCACGAACTGCGCAGCCCCCTCACCACGCTCCTGGCCAGCCTGGAAGTCGCGCTCGCCTACCCGGAACGCACCCAATGGCCCGCCGTGGCCACCACCGCCGCCCGCCAGACCCGCCGTCTCCAGTCCCTCACCGAAGACCTACTCCTCCTCGCCCGCCTCGACACCCGCACGCGGGTAGCCGACCCGGAGACCGTCGACCTGACCGCGCTCGCCTCCCGCCTGACCGAGCACTACCCCCTCGTGGAAAGGGCGTTGACCCTCACCTGCGACAGCACCGCTCCCGCCTATGTACACGGAACCCCCGGCGAGTTCGAACGACTCCTGCGCAACCTCCTCGACAACGCCGCCCGCCACGCCGAACACCGCGTCCAGATCACCGTCCGGAACCAGGACACGTGGGTCGTCCTCACCGTCCACGACGACGGACCGGGCGTGCCCGCGGAGGACGCCGAGCGCGTCTTCGAACGCTTCGTCCGCCTCGACGACGCCCGCTCCCGCGACCAGGGCGGCACCGGCCTGGGCCTCGCCATCGCCCGCGACCTGGCCCACCGCCACGGCGGATCCCTGACCCTCGCGTCCCGCACCTTGGGGGCGTGCTTCCAGCTCCGCCTGCCTCGGGCGCCGGAGTCGGCGGAGGAATAGCCTGGTTCGTTGCGGCGCGCCTGCTGGAGACCAAGCCGCCCCCTGAGGGGCGAGCGGCGGTCTACTCGCGGAAGAGTCTCGGCTCGGCCGGGCACAGTCCGACGTGGGTGTAGGCGCGGTGGAGGCCGGTGTCTCGCTCGCGGATGTGGGGGATGACCTGGTGGTTCGAGATGAGTAGGGCGCCGGAGCAGCGGGCGCAGTACGGGGGCCGGTCGGTGACTGTGGCGCGGGCGTGTTGGTGTGCTTGGGCGAGGGGTACGGCTGTGGCGCAGCGGTCGGTGGCGCAGACCCAGCAGGTGTCGGCGTGCTGCTGCCAGGTGAGGTAGGTGCGTAGCGCGTGCCGACGGGCTGTCCAGCATCTGTCGCAGGCGGCGGGGGGTTGGTCGCTGGCGAAGGCGAGGGGGTGCATGGCGGTGGTGGTGGCTGCGCACCAGACGCAGGCTTGGCCGGTGCGCTGGTGGGGGGGCAGGGTGCGGAGGGCGGGCATTTCGTCGGTGAGCTGTTGGGTTTCCTGGGCGGCTGTCTGGTGGTCGCTGGTGAGGTTCTCGTAGTGGTCGCAGAGGGCGTGGACGGCGCGGGCCAAACGCTGCGCGTGGGCGAGCCGGGCGGGGAAGGGGCCGGGTGGGTCGAGGCTGAGTCGGCGGCGGGCTTCGCGTACGCCGGCTGCGGCGCAGGCGCGGGGGATGTCGTCCTCGGGGAGGCGGGCGGTGAGGTGCTCGATCTCGGGGATGGTGAGCATGAGGTGGCCTCGGAGCTGGAGCACGAGCGTTTCCAGGTCGCCCTCGCTTGGCAGGGATGCCTCCTTGCCGAGGAGTTGCCGCACGGCCGCGCGCATCGTCTGAAGGTCCAGCGGGGCAGAGGTCATCCCGTGGCCTCCTCACCAACGGGTGGCAGGATCTGCATCCGCAGGGCGGTGTGCGGGCGGCAGGCGCGGGGGAACCAGTGGCCGCCGTCGGTCTGTCGCTCGCCGAGGTCGATCGCGGTCTCGGCGGTGAGCTGGTCCTCAGTGGGGTCCCAGACACATACCGCGCCGCGCGCCTGGGCGTCCGTCAGTTCGTCCAGCACGGGGAGCGCGAGTAGGTCGACCACCTCGGGGAGGATGGTCGCGTTCTGGCTAGACATGGCTACGCCTCCACGATCACGGTGATCCCTTCACTCAAGACCTTAGGAGCAAGGCAACCCCACAACGCTCACGGATATGTGAGCGTGAACTACAGGCCGATCCAGGCCGCCATGCGATTCAGGGCGTCCGGTGTCCGGCGTGACATATGGACCAGCCCGCGGATCGTCTCCCGGGCGCTGCCGTGGTAGCGGGTCTGCTCCGGGGCCACACGCCGCGCCTCCAGGAGGTGATCGAGCGCCGCCTGGGTGTGCCCCGTCTCCATCTCCACTCGCGCCCGGTCGATCAGGAATCCAGCGCGTCGAGACGTCGCAAACCTGGGCGGCAGTTGGACGGCCCGTGCCTGCGTCAGCGCCTTGTCGTAGTCCCTCAGCTTCATCGTGGCGGACAGGTGGTGCAGTGCGACGTTCGTAGGGCCGAAGGACAGCCAGTGGACTTGCGAGGCGTCCCCGGTGCGCTTCGCGATCCCCCGGGCCTCGGCGATATGCCGGGCCACGGCTGCCTTGTCCCCAGCCCGGCCACAGATCACTGCCCCGCCCAGGTGGAGTTGGCCGGTCACGACCAGCGCGTCGCGGCCCGCGTCGGCCTGCTCGATCATGTGGTGGCCGGAGGCGATGAGCCGTTGCCCGATGGTCTGCTCGCCCTCCCGGTAGTAGACGAGCGCCCGCTTGTACTGGCGGATCGCGGCCAGGCACGGGTCGGACGCCCGCCCGGCCGCCCACGCCATCCGGTCGAGAGCCGTCGAGGAGAGATCACTGTGCCCGAGCTTCAGGGTGATGTCGTGGGCGGTGCGGTACGCCGAGGCGAGCGCCTGCCAGACAGCGGTGGACGGTGTATCCCACGCCGTGTGAGTGAGTTCGGCGATCAGGCTGGGGAGCATGCGGGCGGAGTTCCGCAGGCGAGTGGCGCGGACTTCGGCGCAGAGCCGGTCCGCCTCCGCGATCAGGACCGCCGCGGGCCGCACGGTGAGGTCCGGGTTGGGTCCCAGGTCGTACAGATCGAGGGCTTCGCGGATCGGGCGCACCAACTCGGCCAGCCGGGTTCCTTGTACATCGGTCACTTGGGACCGTCCGGTCAGGAGATCGGCGTCGATGTTCAACGCGCGCGCGACCGCGGCGACGAACTCGTCGGTTGCCGGGCGGGCGCCGCATTCGACCTGGTTCAACAGGCTGTAGGAGTAGGGGATGCGGTCCGCGAGTTCGCGTTGGCTGAGCCGGGCCAGTCTGCGTTGCTCCCGAATCCGGGAGCCGGTGTGGTCGTCACCGAGGTTGGGCATCCTGGTCTCCTCGTTCCTGACTCGTCATCTGGAACGGTACCCGCGCAGCAGGGACTGGGTGAGACGTCTGCCCTCGGTTCCACCTGGGTCGGGGGCGGTTGCGTGTGATCCACTGCCCGTATGACGTCTCGGACCCTGTACCTGTTCGGCTGTGCGGCGCCCCCGGTGTTCGATGTGGCGGCGGTGATCGAGGACGCGCAGGGGCGTGGCTTCGACGTGTGCCTAGGGCTGACGCCGACCGCCGCGTGCTGGCTTGAAGACAGCCTGGACGGTCTGGCCGCGTTGACGGGACATCCGGTGCGGTCGCGGTACAAGCTGCCCGGACAGCCGGATGTGTGGCCGAAGGCGGATGTGATCGTCGTCGCCCCGGCCACGTTCAACACGATCAACGCCTGGGCTCACGGTCTCACGCACGAGTTCGTCGTCGGGGTGGTCGCCGAGGGGATCGGCAAGGGAATCCCGCTGGTGACGATGCCGTGCGTCAACGCCGCCTATGTGCAGCACCGGCAGTTCGAACGGAGCGTCGCCGAGTTGCGGGAGATGGGCGTGGAGGTGCTCTACGGCGAGGGCGGGTTCGTCCCCAATCGGCCCGGACAGGGCAAGCCGCGCGCGTACCCGTGGCACCTGGCGTTGGACGCCGCGGAGCGGATCACCACGCCGGGATGACACAGCGCCGACTTCCACGAATCTGGGGCCGATCGCGCGGACGGCGTCCCCCATCCGCGTCGATCCGGATACGGCGGCAAGGACGACCCCGTCCAAAGTCCCGCGAGCCCGTGTTACCCGGGCCGCCCTCACCGCCGTACGGTCCCTCAGATGCCCTGGGAAGCCATCTCGATGATCGAGCGGTAGTAGGCCGCCGTCGAGACCACGCACGCCTTGTACTGGCGGTCGCCGCGCACCGCGAGGAAATAGTCCCGGATGTTCTTCCAGTACGACACGAGGTAGCCCAGGCCGGGGCGGAAGCCCGGGGGCTTGGGCACCAGCGCGTAGGCCGCCGAACACTGGATGATGCGGTCGGTCGCCTGGGAGAGGACGTCGGCGACCTCGGCGTTCATGTTCCAGCCCGCCGCCAGCTCCGGCGTCCAGATGGAGGCCGCGATCTCCCGCAGCTTCTCCTGCTCCTCCGGTGTGGGCTCGCTCAGCAGCCCCATCGCGGCGGCCGGGGCCCGGTCACCGGACGGGGTGGCCTGCGCCTGGCCGACGGCACCCACGGTCAGCAGTGCCCCCGACACCGCCAGCGCGACGGACGAGACGAGTGCGTGTCTGCGCGTACGGGTATGCATGAGAGACCCCTCCCTGTCACCCGCCGTGTCGGCGGGACTCCTCATGGTCACTTGCGAGATGCACGCTGACAGCCGCCGCACCGGCCGTCAACAGCGCCCTCCCGGCCACCTGGGACTGTCTTGGCGTCCTGCGCGGGGCGGCAAAGGCACCTCGCGGCGGCGGGCCCTCGCGGGGTTGGCGTGATCCGAACTCTCGTACGTGCTCGTACTCGTACTTGTACTTGTACTTGGCCGGTCGTGGTGGCGGCGGCTGCGCCTCCGCCGTACAGCCGAGACCCGGCCAGCGGCAGCTTGGCTGCCCGCTCGGATCGCGGCATCCGCCACAGCCGAGCAGCATCCTGCCCTGGGCCGACCGGCTGGGCTCGGAGGTGCCGATCAGCATCCTGCCCCGGGGCCGACCGCTGGACCAGACGTAAGGGCTCCGGCTCCCCCGCCCCCGATACGTCTGCGGGGTCGACTCCGGGGCGGGTCAGGGATGTGACGGATGTCCGCGCGGCCTGCGCCGTACGAGACTTGGGAGTGAACCGATGAGGCCCGGGGATCTGGTCCCTGGGTGTTCGAGAGGTGAGGTGACCGTATGACTGTTCTTCCGCCGGACGATCCGGGGCGGCGTCTTCTGCTGCGAGGTGCCCTCGCTCTCGCCGCCGTCGCCGGTGGGGCCGGGCAGGCCGTGGCATCGCCGGCGGGCGCGTCCGGCAGCGGTGTGGAGGTGATTCAAGAGGCGTACTCCGGGCAGCGGATCGTCGATCTCGTCGTGGAGTCGGCCGCGCTCGGACACCCGGCCGAGGTGCGGCTGCTCACCCCCGAGGGCTGGCACGCCCGGCGGCCCGCGCACCGCTGGCCGGTACTGCTACTGCTGCCGGGCGGCGACGGTGACCATCTGGCCTGGACCCGGGACTATGAGATCCAGAGTCTTACGGAGCTGAGACACACGCTCGTGGTGATGCCTCAGATGCCGCTGTTCGGATTCTGCACGGACTGGTGGAACCACGGCGGGGGCGGCCCTCCGGCCGTGGAGAGTTTCCATCTGCGCGAGGTACTGCCGCTCGTCGAGCGGCGATACGGGGCCGGGAGCAGACGGGTGGTGGCCGGGCAGTCCCAAGGCGGGTTCGGCGCCCTGTCGTACACCGCGCGGCACCGAAGGATGTTCCGGGCGGCGGCGAGCTACAGCGGCTATGTGCATCCGCTCGGGCATCCTCACGCGGTCAAGGCGGCCATGGACTACCTGGGTCTGGAGTGGACGGCGCTCTGGGGAGACCCGGTGCACCAGCGCGCCATCTGGGAGGCGCACGACCCCGTCCACCTCGCCCACCGGCTCACCGGAATCCCCGTCCGGCTGTCCTGCGGCGACGGGCGGCTCGGCCCGCTGGACCCGCCCGACACCCAGCCCGATGAACACATCCCCGGCCTCGAAGACCCGGACGCCCCGTTCCCTCCCGACATCCTGTCACCGACCGAAGCGATCATGCGCGAGGAGAACGAGGCGCTGGCTCCGGTGCTGCGCGCGGCCAGTGCCCGGGTCACCACCCGATTCCACCCGGGCACCCACGACCCCGCCTACTGGTCGCGCGAGTTCCACGCCTCACTGCCCATGCTGCTGCGGGCCCTCGCCTGAATCCCCCCGCCTGCCCGCCTCAGTCCCAATCCCAGTCGATGCCGAGGATGCCCGGCCGGACCCCCTGTTCCACCAGGTGGACCGTGCGGTGACGGCCGCTCAGGGTGAGGTCGGTGCGGGCTCCCCTGGGCGCTCCCGTGGTCGCCTGGGCGAAGCGGCGGCACCGCACGGGGAGTGCCTGGTCGTCGAAGCGCACCTGGAGGACGTATTGACCGCCCGCGTAGGTGAAGCCGCGTACGTATTCGGTGCTCGGGCCGCCCGTGCCGTCCTCGAAGCCATAGCCGAAGACATAGGTCTCACCGGCGCGCAGTTGCGCGTCGAAGAGCAGCTCGGCCACCACGATTCCCGACTCGTGGTGCCAGCGCACCCGCCCGGTACGGCAGTTGTCCCGGGCGGTGACCCGGACCCGGGAGGGGTCGCAGCCCGGGTCTCCGCGATGGATCGCGAGGTAGCGGTCGACGCCGTCGCGGTGGGCGCGCACGACATGCCGCGAGTCACGTCCGAGGAGTTCACGGGCCGGTCCTATGCCCACACGCTCATGGTGGCCGACCGTGTGCAGCCCGCCGTCCAAGGGGCTCTCCAGGTCCGCCAGCAGCTCCTCGACCGTGGCGGACACCTCCAGCAGGGCACGGTAGGAACGGGCGGCGGGCCGCTCGGCGGTGGAGCGGGCGCTCTCCTCGCCGAGCAGCCTGGTCAGAGAGTTCGCGGGGAGTTCCAGTACCTCCTCCAGGGCGCGTACGGCCCGTAGTGACTCGGGGCGCTGGGGGCGGCGTGCCCCCTGCTGCCAGTAACTGAGGCTGGTGACTCCGACCTTGATGCCGCGGTGCGCGAGATGGTGCTGTACCCGCTGGAGCGGCAGTCCGCGCACCGACAGCGCCGCACGCAGCGCCAGATGGAACGGCCCGGTGTGCAGCATCTGCACCAGATCGGCCTCGGTGTGACCCATACCTACCTCCAGCGGCTTCAGGCGCGTCCGCGCGTGCTCCGGCACGGCGCCCGGTGAACGTTCACGACAGTGCCCGGCCACGCGGACGGGCAGGCACCGCCGTCCAGGTGACACGGGAGACATGCGTTCACAACAGGGCCGAGGCGTTCACAGCGCCATGTGCACCGCATTGAAGCGCGTTGACCTGCCCGCGACAAGGACTGATGCTCAAATCGCAGCGTCCGGACGCGCTCCTCCACCCCCACCGATCCCCTCAGGGAGGAACGCCATGCGCAAGACCAGGAGACGGCTCGGCACCGTCTCGGCGGTACTCGCCGCACTCATCACCGTGCCCCTGTCGTCCGCCGTCGCGGCCCCGGCCGACGACTCCGCCACCACCACCCGTGCCGCCGGCGCCACGGACGTGACTCCGGCCCTCGCCGCGAAGCGCCTGAACATCACCATGCAGGCCCAGCTCCAGACGAACTGGTGCTGGGCGGCGGGCGGCAACACCATCGCCGCCTACTTCGGCAGGAACTACAGCCAGAACCAGTTCTGCAACGCGGCGTTCAACCGCAGCCAGAACACCCAGTGTCCCAACAACCAGGCGACCCTGGGCAATGTCCAGACCGGACTGAGCTGGACGGGCGTACGCCCCGGCTCGTACATCAACAACTGGCTCCGCTACCCGGCCATACAGACCGACATCGACCAGAACCGTCCGATCGAGACCAGAATCCAGTGGTCCAGCGGCGGCGGCCACATGCATGTCATCTACGGCTACGACACCGCCGACAGCTGGGTCTACTGGGCCGACCCCTGGCCGTCCAGCAGCCGCTACAACTGGGGCTCCCACGCCTGGTACGTGAACAACAACTCCTTCTCCTGGACCCACTCGCTCTACCGGATCGGGGCGTGAACGCGATGCAGCGGACCTCGGCCACCTCAAGAAGTTCCGTCAGCGGCGCCGCCTCGAGACGGCCCGTCGCCGCCGCCTTCGCGGCCTGTCTCGCCCTCGGCGCGCTCGGTACCCTCACCGCCGCGTCCACGGCCGCCGCCGACGACGGCGGTACGGCGGTCCTGCCGACGGGCAAGCCGTCGAGCACCGATCTGGCCGCCGCCAGACAGGCCGCCACCTCGCCCGCCACGCTGGAGACCCTCTCCCGGTTCTTCGCCCGGGACGGGGCGGTCGCGAGGTCCGCGGCCGAGCCCCGCGCCGAGGGCTCCACGGTGCCCGTCCTGACGCTCGCACCGGAGTTCGTGGCCGGGAAGGCGGGCGCGGCCGTGGCACGTACGGAGTTCCTGGCCACCAAGGCGGTCTCGTCGGACGGGCAGCAGGCGTCCGTGTGGGCGGCACCGCTGGACGACCGGTGGCAGGTCGTCAACATCGCCTCCGGCGACGACGAGTTCCGTTACGCGCGGCGCGGCGCGGACCTGCTCCCCGGCGGGACGGTCTTCCGTGAGCCGCAGATCGACGCCTGGTTCGTCAGCAAGGGGACGAGGGTGCTGCCGCTGGACGAGGACGCGGCGCGCGCGGTCGGCGCCAAGGGCACCACCCTCGACGCCTACCGCGCTCGGGTCCAGGACGCGTATGGCGACAAACTCCCGGGCTCCGGCTACGCGAAGAAGGGCTTCGCCGGTGGCTACTCCGCCGACGCCGGGCAGGAATCCACGTCCGAGTCGGCCGAGTCGGCCGAAGCGACCAAGTCGGCTGAGGCGACTGGGGCGACCGTGGCGCGGGAGGACCGCGGCCCGGTGAGCATCGGCACGGTCACCGCGGGCGCGGGCGCGGTCCTCGCGCTCACCCTGTGCGGAGCGACGGCGGCCCGGCTCCGCCGCCGCACCTGAGCCACCGCACCGCATCGGGGCCACTCGGGTGCCCGTCGCCTCTCAGGGCGGCGGGCACCCGAGTCGGATTGCGGGGCTCCAGCGGGACACCGGGAGGGCGGGGACGGCACGGGCTCGGCCCCGACGACAGCCTCCGCCCGGCCCGTCACCGTCGTCCGCGGCTGCCTCGTCCGTCCCGCGAAGACACCGCCAGACCCCTACCTACGCACCACGGCACACGCACCGACGGCACCCCCGCCCGGCGTCGGATCACCACGACGGCGAAAGCCCGGCAGGCGCAGATGCGGGCCGACCTCGCCAAGGCCAGGTGGCAGAAGGAGCCGACCTCCCGACGACCCACGACCGCCCCACGACCCACGGCCCATGACCACCCCACGGCCGTCGGCCCTCGGCGAACCCCCCGACTACCCCAGCACCCCACCCCCCGGCAACCGAGTCCGCCCCTTCCCTCCCTTTTCCCGCCGTACGGGTGAACCTGGCGCATTCGGCGATCTTTGGAAGCATACGATCCGCTGCTGTGATGGACAGTCAGAGGGCGGGCGCCGTGCACGGCACAGCGGAAGTGATCATCCTGGGTGCGGGCCCCGCAGGGCTGGTGCTCGGCAACATCCTCCGAGCGGCCGGGGTCGACTGCGTGATCCTGGAGCGGGCCGCACGCGCGGATCTCGGTACCCGGGCGCGCGCCGGATTCCTCGCCGCGAACACCGTGCGGGTCCTGGACCGCCACGACCTCTCCGACGGCCTGCGGCGGCACGGCCAGCCGCACAGCACCTGCGAGTTCCGCACCGACGGCGGCCGGTTCCGGCTCGACTACGCCAGTCTCGGCCGGGGCGAAGGGCACACCGTCTACCCCCAGCAGTACCTGGTGGCCGATCTGCTCGCCCACTACGAGGGAGCGGGCGGGCGGATCCGCTTCGCGGCGGAGGCGCTCGCCGTACGGGACGCCGACGCGGGCCGCACACCGCCGTCCGTGACCGTCCGCACCGGCGACGGCGATCCCGTCCGCTGGCAGGGCCGGTACGTCGCCGGATGCGACGGCCGTCATGGCGCGGCCCGCCGTTCGATCCCGCCGGGCGCGGTCCGGCGCCACCGGATCGACCTCGGCGTCTCCTGGCTCGGGCTGCTCGCCGAGGCGCCCCCGAGTCTGGACGCGGTGGGATACGCGGTCCACTCGCGGGGTTTCGCCGGGCACATGGCGCGTACCGCCCAGGTCACCCGCTACTACCTCCAGTGTGCCCGGGGCACGGCCGCCGTGGACCGGTCCGACGCTCAGCTCTGGGACGAGCTGGAGCTGCGGATGCGCGCCGCCGACCACGGGCCGCTGCACCGGGGCCGTTTCCTTCAGCGCGCGGTGTTCGACCTGGAGTCCGATGTGCTGGAACCCCTGCGCCATGGGTCCCTCTTCCTCGCGGGCGACGCCGCCAGTCTGCTCAGTCCGTCCGCCGCCAAGGGCGCCAACCTCGCGGTGCTGGAGGCGGAACTCCTCGCCGACGCCCTGTTCGCGGCGCTACGGCACGGTTCCACCGATGCTCTGGACGGCTACTCGGCGCGCGCCCTCACCCATGTCCGTCAGGCGCAACGATTCTCCCAGTGGATGATCCGCCTCCTGCACGACGTCCCAGACCTCGCCCCCGCCACCGACACCGTCCCCACCACCGTTTCCGACTCCGGGGACCGGAGCGAGCCGTCGCCCTATCACACGCCGCTCCAGAGACGCCCCTGCCTGGACACGCTGCGTACCTCACGCGCGGAACAGGACTGGTTCGCCGAGCAGTACGTCGGTGTCTGAGGTCGCCGCCTCCCTGCCCTCACCAACTTCACCGCGCAGTACGTCGGCATCTGAGACCACCGCCTCCCGTCCCCCACCAACCCCGCCGCGCCGTACGTCGGCGTCTGAGACCCGCCACCTCCCCTCCCCCACCAACCCCGCCGAGCAGCACGTCGGCAGCTGAGACCCGTCACCTCCCCTCCCCCCCCCACTCACTCTGAGGACGCCCCTGCGATGACCGCGACGACGCCGACCACGACGACGCCCGCCACGACCACCGCCCCCAGCGACCCGGCCCGGCTGCGCGCCGCTGCCGACTTCGTCCGCGAGCAGCACACCGCCACCCTCCTCCCCCAACTCCTCCCCGGTCTCGACGGCGTCGAGACGCGGGCCCTGGTGGACCACTGTCGCTTCGCGCACGCCGCCCTGCTGGTCTTCCCGCCCGACCTGCCCGCGCTCCACGCCCAACTCGCCGCCTGCGGACTGACCCTCGACCCGGCGACGCCCCCGGCTCCCAGCGTCGTCGTCCGCGACCGGCTCGCCGCGCGCCACCGGCTGGACGCCGCCGCGCTGGACGTCCGTATCCTGCGCCCACCGGTCCCGGGGCCGTGCGGCAGGAACCGTATGGTCGAGGTGTTCGTGCTGACGGTGGGCGCCGACGCGGCGGCGGGCGGTCTCGCGGCGCTCGCCGCGCGGGAACGCGCCGAGGAGCACGAGGCGCATGTGGCGTTCGAGGTGGAGCGTCCTGACCCGCTGGTGCTGCACGGCGTGCGCGCGATCCTCGCCCACCGGGGCGCGCGCCCGGACGGGGGCGGCTACAACCCGCACGAGGACGGCACGGTGTTCTACTTCACCGCGCCGAGCGAGGCGAAGACCTGGTACCGGCGCATCGAGCTGTACGTCCCCGGCGACCACCGGGATGTGCTGGCGGGTCACCTGCGCGGCGACGACCAGGCGGCCCAGCCGGCAGCGCCGACGTCCCCCGCCGAAACGCTCCTGCGCCAGCTCACCGGCGCCTGGACGACCCAGGCCCTCGCCACCTTCGCCCACCTCGGCATCCCCGACGCCATGAGCACCGAGACCCCCGTCGCCGCCGGACCGCTCGCCCGGCGTACCGGCACCGACCCGGAGAGCCTCACCAGGCTGCTGCGCTATCTCGCCATGCTCGGCATCGTGACCGAGACCCCCGACGGCCACCGCCTCACCCCCGCGGGCGCCCTGCTGCGCTCCGACACCCCGGGTTCCCTGCGCCCTTTGGCCCTGCTGTACGGCGGTCCCTTCTACGAGTCGTTCGCCGCGCTCGGCCATACGGTCCGGACCGGGCGGACCGCGTTCGACCACCACTTCGGCGCGCATCACTTCGACCACTTCGCCCGCCGTCCCGACCTGGCCGACCTCTTCGACCGGTCGATGGCCGCGAGCAGCCGGATGTTCGCCCCGCTGGCGGCCCACCCGGTCATCGCCGCGGCGGCCGGGGCAGCCTCCCCGGCGACGGTCGTCGACATCGCGGGCGGCAACGGCGAACTCCTCGCCCACCTCCTGCCCGCCCACCCCCGCCTCCATGGCGTCCTCCTCGAACGTCCCCATGTCATCGAGGCGGCCCGCCGCACGCTGGCCGCCGCGCGGTGCGCCGACCGGTGCGTGTTTCTGGCCGGTGACTTCGGGGACGTACCGCCGGACGGCGATGTCTATGTCCTGTCCCGCGTACTGCACGACTGGGACGACGACCGGTGCCGGGAGATCCTGCGGCACTGTGCTCGCGCGATGCCGCCCGAGGCGGACCTGCTCATCGTGGAACGCCTGCTGCCCACCGACGGCAGCCCCTCCCTCGCCGTCTCCTGGGACCTCCACATGATGTGCAACGTCGGCGGACGGGAACGGACGGCCGCCCACTACGCCGAACTGCTGGCCGACGCGGGCCTCACACTCCAGTCCCACAGCCCGCTCCCGCTGGACGCGCATGTACTGCACGCACGGGGTGCCGGGGCGTCGGTGGGTGACATCGCTCGCGGGTCGTAGGCGAGGGCGGTGCGCGGCCGGTCGTCGGACGGTTCGTTCGTCAGGACGCCGGGAACGAGGCCGGCGGTCCGGGACCAGCCGGACCGGGCCTCACCACCGGGCGGTCGCCGACCACCGCTCCGGACGGCGTACGCCGCTCACTCCGGCCAGACACCCGAGGTGCCGCGCCGATGGGAGCCGAGGAGGTGGGTGTCGATGATCCCGATCGCCTCCATGAGGGCGAACATCGTGGTCGGTCCGACGAACGCGAAGCCGCGTCGGCGCAGTTCTTTCGACAGGGCCACCGACTCCGGTGAGGTGGTCGGGATGTCCTCGAAGCGCCGGGGCCTGGGCGTGGTCCCGGGCTGGAACGACCAGATCAGCGCGGAGAGTCCGTTGTCCGCCCGGAGTTCGATCGTGGCGCGCGCGTTGCGGACGGTGGCGAGGATCTTCTGGCGGTTGCGGACGATGCCGGTGTCGGCGAGGAGCCGTTCGACGTCCTGGTCGTCGTACCCGGCGACGGTGTCGGGATCGAAGTCGTCGAACGCCTCGCGGAACGCGGGACGTTTGCGCAGGATCGTCGCCCAGGACAGGCCCGCCTGGAATCCTTCGAGGCAGACACGCTCGAAGACACCCTGTTCATCGGTGACCGCCATGCCCCATTCGGTGTCGTAGTAGTCCCGCAGGAGCGGGTCGCAGGCCGCCCATGCGGGTCGGGCGAGGCCGTCCTCGCCGAGCACGACTCCGGGGTCGGCGAGCAGGGGTTGGGTCATCGGGTCGCGGGTCCTTGTCGGTCGGTGAGGCCGGTCATGCGCAGGGTGATGTTGATCCGGCCGCCGTCCAGGCCGCAGCCGTCCGGAGCGGTGGACGGGTGGACGCGGGTGACACCGTGGTAGGCGAGCCTGGAGGCACCGCCGAAGACGAAGAGATCGCCGGACTCCAGTCGGAGGTCGGTGTAGGGCCGGTTCCGGTGTTCGGTGTTCCCGAAGCGGAAGGTGCAGGCGTCGCCGATGGACAGGGACACGACGGGGGCGAGGGAGCGTTCGTCCTTGTCCTGGTGCATACCCATGCGCGCGGCGGCGTCGTAGTGGTTCACGAGCGCCGTGTCCGGGGTGTACGCCGCCACCTCGGCGTCGCTGTGCCCCGTCTCCTCGAGCGCCCTGCGACCCAGCCGCACCATCCACTCGGGAAAGGGCAGCACACGAGCACCATTGACGTCGGTGGCCTCGCGTGTGTACTGGTACGGCTGCCAGTGCCAGCCCAGGCAGACGGTACGGACGGACATCTCGTGGCCCCGCACCTTGGCCGCGCGGATCGGCACGGGGCCTGTCGCCCAGGTGTGGAACTGGCCGACGATCCACGCCTGCTGGTCAAGGGTGAGCCAGGCGGGGACGAGGGCCGCGCCGGGGCCGGGGCGCTGAATGCCCCCTGGGGTGAAGAGCGTCATGGGTCAGGACCTCGTGGTGGTGACGGGGATGATCCGGCTGTCGGGCGTGAGCTGCCAGGTGTCCCCCGCGGCGGTGACACCGGCGATCCCGGGCAGGTTGTGGAGCCCCACGAGGTCGAGTGCGGGGCGGTCGGAGAGGGCTCCGGTCAGGAGCGTACGGGCCGGCTGCCACGGTGTGGACCACAGCAGGCGCCGGGTCATCTGCGCCCAGCCGAGGGGCGGGCCCAGCATGATCCACAGTGCCGTGTCGGCGGCGGCGAACCGGGTGGCCTGGCGCAGCCACGAGGCCGCTGTCTCGGGCCAGGTCAGTTCCAGCGCCACCTCGCCTCCGGACCGCTGCCACGCGTTCGCCGCCAAGCGCACGGACGCGCGGGTCAGCGGATCGCGGCCCGATCCCAGCGCGATCGTCCGGGCGCCCCGGGAGCGGGCCGAGGCGACGAGTGCGTCCACCTCCGCCGCGGTGACCATGGCCGGGGCCGGTGCTGGGCGTGTGCCGCGCAGAAGCGGACTGGTCAGGGATTCCACGACTGGCCCTTCTCCTGCGCGCTCTTCCATGCCTGGTAGTGGTCCTGGCAGCAGGCTCCGCACGGGCGGTAGCCGGCCGTGAGCGCGGTTCGTTCGTCGGCGAAGAAGACGCGGTCCTTCACATAGCCGCCGCGGGCGAGGGTGCGCAGGGCGGCCGGGCAGTCGAGGCGGCCGTAGATCTTCGCGCCGCGGTGACCGCCCCAGGCGCCTTTGACGGGCGACACGTAGGGCCGCCCGTCGCTCCCGGTGAGCGTGTAGCGCGGCGCGTCCACGGGGTTCACGCGGCGTCGTGGAAGACGAGGGCGAGGGTGTGCCGCTCGCCCGACCGGATCGCGGAGACGCCGTGCCGTACGGGGGCGGCCGACCAGCCGCGTGCGGATCGCACGGGGCGGTCCCGGGTGGTGAACACATAGCCGTGTCCGTGGGGCAGCAGCGTCGCCGTGCCGCGCGACTGGGCCCGCGGGCGCTGTTCCAGGAGGAGGAACTCGCCGCCGGTGTGGTCGACGCCGGGTTCGTTCAGGTTGATGACGACCTGGAGCGGGAACACGAGGTCCCCGTAGAGGTCGCGGTGCAGGGCGTTCCAGTCCTTCTCGCCGTACTTGAGCAGGATGGCGGTGGACTTGCTCTGCCCGGCGTCATGGCACATCCGCAGCCACTCGTCCAGCGTGTCCGGCCAGGGAGCGGGCCGCCCGAGCTTGGTCCACCAGTCGCGGGCGATGGGCAGCAGCCTCGGGTACAGGGCCTGCTTCAGCCGCTCGACCGGTTCCGGGTACGGAGCCCGGAAGTACTTGTACTGCCCCTCCCCGAACCGGTGCCGACCCATGTCGACGGTGCTGCGGAACAGGTCGTCGTTCGCGTACAGGGCGCGGATCTCCCGGGTCTCCTCCGGTGCGAGCAGCCGGGGCAGGAGCGCCCCGCCGTACGCGTCGATCTCGTCGGTCACGGCCTGCCAGTCGGCGGACTCGACGCGGTCACGCCAGAGGTCGGCCGGTCGTGTGGTCCTGGTGCTGGTGCTGGTGCTGGTGCTGGTGCTGGTTCCGGTGCTGGTTCCGGTGCTGGTTCTGGTGCTCATGCCGCCGCCTCCAGGTCGAGGAGGGCCGTCTTGGCCGCCAGGCCGCCGATGTAGCCGCCGAGGGTGCCGTCCGTGCGCAGCACGCGGTGGCAGGGCACGACGACCGGGAGCGGGTTGGTGGCACAGGCGGTGCCGACCGCGCGGACGGCCTTCGGATTGCCGACCATCTCGGCCATCTCCTTGTAGCTGCGGGTCTGCCCGTAGCCGATCTCCGGCAGATGCCGCTGCACGAGCTGGCGGAACCCGCGCGACAGCGACAGGTCCAGCGGCAGGTCGAACCGCTGCCTGCGGTGACCGAAGTACTCGTCCAGTTCGCGGGCCGCCGCGTCGAGCTGCTGCGGTGCGCGCAGGATGCGCGGGCTGAGCTTCGCGGCGAGCGCCTCGAGGACCTGGTCGTGGTTCTCGCTGGCGAAGGCGACCCGGACAAGTCCCTGCGGGGTCGCGGCGAGCAGCAGCTTCCCGACCGGGCTGTCGACGGTCGTGTACGCGATGTCCATGAGGCCCTCCGCCTGCGCGGCGGCCTCCAGTCGGCGGTGCAGCATGGCCAGCTTCTCCGGGTCGACGGGCGCCGACAGGGCGGCGAGGGAAGTGAGGGGGGCGTCAGTGTCGCGGGGGTCTCGGGGATCGCGGGTGGTGTCGTCGCGGGTGTCGCTCATGTTCTTGCTCCTTTCGAGGTCGCGCCCGGATAGATGTCTCTGAGCCTCTTCATGCCGTCGGCCGCCGCCCTGCGGGCCGCGTCGACGCTTCCGCCGAGGATCGCCGCGATCTCCGCGTACGGCAGTCCGACGAGATAGCGGTACGTGATCGCCTGCCGCTGTTTCTCGGGCAGCCGGGCGACGAACTCCCACAGGTCGGTGTCACCGGCGCCGGGAACGCCCAGGTCGGTCGGGCCCTCGGGCAGCTCCGGCACCGCCAGCGGATTCCGCTGCGCGGCCCGGTGGATGTCGATGGCCTTGCGGCGCGCGATGGTCACCAGCCACGCCTCGATGTTCGCCGTCTCCGGAAGCTCCGGGTAGGCACGCATCGCGGCGAGGAACGTCTCCGACCACGCGTCGTCCGCGTCGTCCGCTCCGAGAAGCGAACGGCAGACACGCAGAACGGTGACCCCGTGGCACGCCACCACTGATTCGAACGGCTGCTTCATGTTCATCTCGCTGAAGACGCTGGAAGGGGCACAGTCGTGAGATCCGTTCGGAGGGGTTCGGAGGGGTCGGAAGGGTTCGGAGGAACCGTCTCAGAGTCGACTCAGAAGAGTCGACCGGCGGCGGCCTGCACGGGCTCCTCCAGCTCCAACAGCGCCCGTTTGCGCCGCAGACCGCCGGCATACCCGGTGAGGCTGCCGTTCGCGCCGACGACCCGGTGGCAGGGCACGAAGACACACAGGGGGTTGGCACCCACGGCCTGGCCGACCTGGTACGCGAGCGACCTGTCCCCCAGCCGCTCAGCGAGCGTGCCGTACGTGGTGGTCTCCCCGAACGGGATCGCCGCCACCTTCGCCCACACTCGGTGCTGGAAGGCGTTGCCGGCGGCGTCGAGGGGCAGGTCGAAGCCGCGCCGCCTGCCTGCGAGGTAGTCGGTCAGCTGCGCCACGGCTTCCGCGAGCGGGCCGTCCGTCTCGTCGGGCGGGACCTCGACGCCGAACGTCTCCTGCGCGGGGCGGCGGATGTGGTGGGCGAAGTACAGGCCCGTGATCGCGTCGCCCGAGGCAACGACTGTGACGGGGCCGAGCGGGGTGGCGACGACGGTGTGCTTGGTCGTCCCCGGGGTCGCCTTCGACTCCGTGGCCCCCGTGACGCCCATGGCTCCCATGGTCTTCGTGATCTCCGCCGTCTCCGTGGCCCTCGTGGTCTTCGTCATCCTCATGTCGTTTCCTTCCCTCTCACGCTGAAGACGCTCGCGAGGGCCCGGATGTGAGATCCGAGGACACAATCGACCATCGCCGCTTCAGGAGCGGCCTGAGACGGGCGGGAGCACCCAGGACACACGGGACGGCATAGTGCCCGGGGCCGCTCTGGCGGACGCCCGGCGGAGCACCCCGAGTATGCCTCCTGAACTGCGGAAACCAGTGCCCCACCACTCTGACACGGACGCCGGAGAGCCAGACGGGGTCACGCGTATCGCAGTCCGTACCGGCGATCGTCCGCTCTGTGACCGGGGGTGCCCCACCCGGTGGCTTCGAGGACAGCGCATCCTGAGCCGGGCCACACCGGCGACCGGCTCAGGATGTCCCAGGTACTCAGACCGTGCTGGCGATCCAGCCGACCGTCTCCACCGTGTGCAGTCCGTCGGAGAGCGGCCTGCCCGTGCCGACGAGTTCATTCATACGGATCTTGAAGCCCGTCGGGGTGACATCGGCGATCCGCAGGCCCGGGGTGTCAGGCCCGTTGAACGTCTGGACGAACGGGAAGACGACAACCTCCGCGTTGCTCGGGAACGGCGACGGGAACGTGACCTGGGTGAAGGTCGAGGTGACGCCGCCGGTCACCTCCGTCGGGCTGGTGGAGCTGAGTTGGAGTCTGCCGGTCTGGATCATGCTCATGGCTGGTCCCTTCCCTCGGTCGCCGTCGGTCCGCGTCCCCGTTGCGGGTGCGCACTCGACGGCACGCGTGCGGCTTCCTGGTGAAGCAGCTAGAGGTGAAGTGCCCGCGTCAAGACAGGTTTAGAGGGAGATTCGCCTATGTGAGGGGAATATGCGCCCATGTCTTGCCTCACGTGACAGCCCGTCGTGGCGGTCCTCGTCCGTCACCCGTCGTTGTCCGCGCGTCGCGTTGGGAGGGCCACATACGTCAGGGTCGTCCGTCAGGACGGGAGGGCCGGGTCGATGCCGCAGAGAGGCGCGGGTCCGTGGTGGTTCCCTGGTTGAGATCGACGGGGATCTTCCGTAGCCCGCAGGGGCCACCGCGTCTCCGCTCAGGATGCGACTGTCGGTGATCTGGTGGCCCTGGGCGCACCGCTCGAAGACGAAGCCGGGAGCACCGAACTCCCAGCCTTCGATGATCCACGGATAGCCCGGAATGACCGGCGGTCGGATCGGGTACGGCATCGCTCGGGAGATGCTCGAAGAACTCAACGGAGTCGGCCGGTTCCCAGGAGGCCGTAATGGACGGCGAAGGTCTTCTCATTCTCACTCAGCGGTTCCCCCGGTACTCGATCGTCGTCAGCACCGTGACAGCGCATCGGCCCTACGGACTGATCACCAGGGTGGCCGGGGAGGTGCCGGGATACATCGATCGCGGATACCTCTCCACTGTGCCGTTGCCAGAGAGCGCCTGGCCCCGGGTAGGTGAGCAGAGGCGCGCCCTGGTCCTGGGAGTCACGAACGACGGACGCCTGCGGTTGGACATGAGGAAGGACGATCTCGATCTCGTGGATCGCGCGGTCGACCTCCCCGAAGTCATGTCCCGATGGTGGGCAGCCCGACATGCGGAGGCAGGAGACGAAGCGGCGCTGCACCGGTTCTACCAGTGTGACGACAGCGCTCTGCTCCTGGCCTGGCTGATGCGGGGATACGGGCGGGGCAATCCTGTGAAGTGCGTTGAGGTTGTCATCGAGACCGCGCCCGAAGGCATCAGACGACGGGTGGCGGAGGAACTCGCCCGGGATGACCTGTCCGGCGATCCAGGCGACGCCACTTCCCTCATTCCTCTCCGGTAGCGGACATGCGGTCAGGTCACTGTGCGGTCATGCTCGGTGAGTGACGCGAGGCGCGTTCTCGTAGTGGGGCCGGGGCGAGGCTCGCCGACTACCCCGTCGAGGGCATCGGCTCGGCCTCAGTGGCAGCTCCGCCGCTCCTGAGGGGCCGGTCGGTGACAATGTGAACCTCTACGACCTGATCGCCAGTTCCCCGGACCTGCGCATCGCGGCCGAGACCGCACGCGCCGACGACGCGCGTCTGTCCGCCCTGCTGCGGGCCCTGCCTCCCGCCGACCGTCGGGTCGTCCTCGCCTGGAGCCGGCCCGGGGTGGCGACCTGGACGGACGCCGCCTGGTACGCCGGGGCGGCGGACCCGGCCGCGACCGGCGAACAGGTCCGCCGCCGGGTGCGCCGCCTGGTCCTGGAGCAGCATCGCCGGTCCCGGCTGCGGCAGTTCGAGGCTGACGGCAGGAACAGCGAGCCGAGGGAACTCTCATGACTGTGAGTGACCGATCGAGGCCCGACGCTACGGACGGCCGGTGGGTGCGTCAGACGGCGCACAAGGTCATTCATGCTTCCCGCTGATGAACCCAACCAGGGGGACTGACCGGCTGGCGGGCCCTGGGGCCCCGGGTCCGGCACTCGGCCGGTCCCCTTGTCCCGTGGAGGACATCATGAAGAAGCGACCACCATGCTCACCGGTCGACTGGCGGGGTGTGCGTCGTCGTACCCGACTGTGGCTGGCACCGGTGACGACCGCGATGTACTGGGTCGGCCGCATGATCCGGGAGAACCTTCCTCCCGGACTGTGACGACGTCCCCGGCTCATGCGGCTGGCCGGGGACGGTCGCCCGGTACGACAGGACGTGCCCTCGCCGATCCCGCGGCGGGGGCACTGCCGCGTTGCCGGGCCGGATGCGATTCCGCTCGACCATCCCAGCCGGACGGGTCACACGTCAGCACCTGGCGACCGGTGCACATGGGCTCCGTCCCACCAGCGGCATTGCACATGCCGCAGCGTCATGTGTTCTCGTGAAGGGAGCACCGCACGAAAGGCTTCTCATGGAACTCCCCCTCGCGATCCCCCGCAGTGTCAGGATCGGTGACGCCGCCCTGTTCGCCGGGACCACACCCAGAGCGATCCGGCACTACCACGCCATCGGTCTTCTGCCGGAGCCCGAACGGGGCGGTGACGGAAAGCGCCGCTACGGCTATGACGACATGATCCGGCTGTTGTGGGTCCGCACGATGGTGGACGCGGGCTTCGGTCTGGAGGACATCCGGACCGCCTTCGACGGCACCCGCGGCATCGAGGAGACCCTGGAGCAGTTGGAGGAGAACCTGGTCGTCCAGCAGGCCGCCCTCCAGCAGCGCCGTGAGACCGTGCGGCGACTGCGGGAAGCGGGCAGTCCCTTGGGCCTGCTCTCCCCCTTGGTCACCGACCGGCTTCGCGACCTCCCCACGGGTGCTTTGCGCCGGTCCGACCTGGACAGCCTGCTGGTCTCGGAACGGATCTTCGGCCCGCTGGGTGCCGCTCTCCAGGCGAGTGTGTACATCGTGCTCGCCCACGACCCCGAGCTACGCGCCGAGGCCGACCGGCTCGACGAGGCCGAGGCGGGCCTGGACGACAGTGTCGACCCCGACGACCCACGCGTCGAAGAGATCGCCGTCCAGCGATACGCCTTCCAGAAGGCCGTCGACCAAGCCACCGAGGCCGCCGGGCTCGACCAGGCCGAGGAGCAGCTCTTCGAGGAGTACGACGCCGACCTGAGAGGGGAGGAGCACGCCTCTATGAGCGTGATCGAAGCGATCGGCAAGATGCCGTACGACATGTCGGCCGCCCGGCGGCGCTGTGTGGAGCGCACCGCCGAACTCCTCGCGCAGGATCAGTGAAGCGGCGGGCGGTGGAAGGGTAGCGTCGAGCCCGCGCTCCACCGCGGCCCGGTCGGCGTCGTCCTGACCCGCCCTTCGCCTCGACCACTCGCCACCACCCCTCCCCCGCCGTCCGGAATGTGGCTGATCCGTCACCGTCGTACCCGTTGGGTCCCGCCTCTGCCACGGGGCTCCTGTGCGGTGCCTGTGGGCGCTACGGTCCCCCTGCCCAACGAATCCCTGGGGGGACATCATGCGCAGAACTCCGCTTCTCGTCGGTCTCGTTACCGCCGCCTGTCTGGCCCTGACCGCCTGTGAGACCGGGCTCGAGGACGACGGTGACGGTGGAGACACCAAGCCGTCTCCGTCCGCCAGCCACCCGCTGCCCTCGCCCTCGCCCTCGCCCACGTCCACGTCCAGCCCCACGCCGAGTGCCAGCGCCGCGTCCGGCGTCGGGGATCTGGGGGAGCCCGCGCGTACCGTCGGAGCCGGGACCATCGGCATTCTGGAGATCACGCCGACGACCGTCGTGTACGGGGCGCAGGGCGGTGGAGTCGCGCCGCAGAACGGGGTCTTCGCGGTCGTCGTGCTGACCGAGACGTCGTTGAGCGCGAACCCGGCCGACGAGGAGCCCGCGCCGGGCGGGGGCTGGCAGTGGGTCGGGGCGGATGGTTCAGTGGTCGCCGCTGGTGGGGGCAGTGCCGGGCAGGTCTCGCTCGACGGGTATCCCGCCTCCGGTGCCATCCAGCCGGACGACACCGCCGTCCGCGCCCGGGTCTTCGACCTCACCCCCGCGCAGGCGAAGGGCGGCAGGCTCGTCTACACGGACGGTACGGAGGCGGAGCACGAGTGGGAGTTGCCGGGCACGGACACCGGTCCCGAGGTCGCCGACGTCAAGGCCAAGCTCGGGGGGTGACACGGGGGCGGGACGGTCAGCCAGCCATCTATCCAGATGGCTCAGCCTTCCATCTGGTCGAAGCGTAGGCCGGAGGACGTGCCGCCGCGGCCGGGGCGGGCGCGGCGGGACGTCCAGGTGACCGTGCGGCCGTCGGAGGTGCGGGCGTACTGGACGGTGCGGGTGAGGGTGATGCCCTCGCGGGGGACCTCCTCGGTGTAGAGGTCGTAGGGCGTGGGTGGTCCGGGGTTGAGGAAGCGGCCCAGTGGGAGGACGGGGATGCCGTCGGGGGTGTCCAGGTGGGCCAGGCGCAGTCGGTGGGCGCCGGGGTGGAGTTCGATGGGCAGGAGGGGCAGCCAGTGGTCGGGGACGTCGGTCCGCAGGCGGTAGGTGAGGGCCTCGGGGGGTGCGGGGGCGGTCGGTGTGATGCGTGTGCGGTCCAGAGGGGTGCCGATCGGGGTGGGGACTCTGCGTTCCACCGCCCATGCCTGGTTGGCGTCCTCGTCCCGGGCGAGGAGCACCTCCTCGATGGGTTCGCTCTCCAGTGTGCCGACGGTCATGGGTGGGACGAACAGGCCCGCGCCCCGGGTGCCGTGGACGGTGCTCAGGCAGTGCAGCGACCAGTGGGCGTCGCCTCTGCCCGTGCCGGGGGCCGGTAGCAGTGTCGGGCCGCCGAGCGCCGAGCTGAAGGTGTCGCCGACGACCACCGAGGTGAGGGTGGTGAACGAGCCCACCGGGACGTCCAGCGGGACCAGGTACCAGTCGTTGCCGTAGACCGTGGCGAACTCGGCGACCACCATGCGGGCCAGGTCGGACGGGGCGGCCTCGACGCCGCCCAGGGCCACCCGGGCGTCCTCGAACTCCCAGTAGCGGCGTGCGGGCATGCCGGGGAAGGTCACCGGGGCGGGGAAGGTGGTGCTGAGCAGTGGTTCGCGGTCGGGGGTGGGGGCGAGGCCGGTGGGGCCGGTCATCGTGAAGTCGGTCCAGTCCAGGGTGCCGCCCTGGTAGGCGGGGGCGATGAGCGTGGTCTCGTGGCCGTCTCCCTTCACACCGATCTTCACACCGAGCGAGAAGCGGTGTTCCAGGCGCTGCGGGTCCCAGGTCTGGGGGCCCTCGGGGGCGGTGAGATGGCGGGCGTCGTACCAGGCGAGCCATGTCGACAGGACCGGTCCGGCCTCGGGGGGCAGGCCCCACCCGGGTTCGTCGGACGGGACGGGACTGGCGTGCAGGGAGTACGCGATGCCGTGGCCGTCGGGGACCCGGCCGCGCAGTACGGAGAGGTAGCGGTGGGTCGCCGGGTCCGCGGTGGCCGTGTCGAGCAGGCCGAGGGGGTAGTCGTCCAGCAGCAGGGGCAGGGCCTCGGCGACCCGGTCGGCGGGGACGGCGGCGCGCAGGAGTCGCAGGAGGTGCTGTCCGGCCTCCGCCCCGGCGCGCAGGTCGCCGGTGGTGGAGCGGGGGCCGCCGGGCTCGGCCTCCACCAGGGCCTCCAGTGGTGTCGTGCCGTCGTAGGGGGTGCCGGGGCCGGAGGCGGGGCCGGGGCGGTAGGCGGTGATCCGGTCAGCGTGGCCGCGGACGCGGACCCATACGGGGCTGCCCGCGTCGTCGCCGAGGAACTCGCCGAGCTGCCACTGGCGGGCCAGCATCCAGGCGGGGTCGTGGACCTGACCCTCCAGGGAGGGGCGCAGGTCGCCGGTGCGGGCGCGGGGTTCGAGCCGGGTCCAACTGGTGATCGAAGACATGGTGGTTACCTCGTCAGGCCGCGGGTGAAGTCGGTGGCGACCGCGTCCTCGACGACCGTGTTCATGGCGAGGAGGGCGGCGGGGGCGAGCTGGCCGATGTCGGCCACGGCGGTGGGGTTGTCGGGGTGCAGGGCCTCGTGGTCGACGGCGCGCAGCCGGGCGAGGTCGAGGGCGGACTCGACGGTGGCGCCCAGCAGTTCGGGCGTCCAGAGTGGTGATGTGTCGGGGGGTACGGCGAGGAGGACCGCCTGTGGGGGCGCGGCGTCGGGGGCGTCGATGTGCAGGGCGACTCCGGTGGTCTGCCGGGAGCGGGGGATCACCTCGGTCCACTCGTCGACGACCAGTCCGCGCAGGGTGCCGTCGAGCAGGTCGGCGGGGGTGCCGCCGGGGTGGTGCAGGACCAGGGAGAGGCGTGGGCCGGGGCTGCCGCCGTCGGCGGACGGGAGGGCGGCCCAGCGGTCCGGTGCCCGGCCGGGTTCGGGGTGGGCGGTGTAGGGGGTCTGGGCGACGGCGGCGGTCAGCGCGTCGCCGGTCTCCAGGGCTTCCGCGTAGCCGAGGGTGGTGACCAGCCGTTCCACGCCGCGGCGTACCCGGCCGACTTGGGTGAGCCAGCCCGCCGGGGCGTGCGGGTCGCCCGCGAAGAGGGTGTCGGCGTGGGCGAGGGAGTCGGTCAGCGGGCCCGGCGCGGGGGCGGGGAAGGACGGGAGCAGGACGAGGTCGGTGCCGAGGAGGGCGGTGAGGGTCTGCCGGGCCCAGTCCTGGTCGGTGAGGTCACCGGCCGAGCGGGCGGCGTCGAGGGCGGCGGCGGTGTCGAGGCGGCGGGTCAGTTCAGGGGCGACGGCGTCGGCGAGGTCGGCCAGGTGACGGGCGTGCGCCTCGGTCTCGACGGCGGGGGCGCCGGGGCGGGGCGGCAGCGGTGGGGCGGCTGCGGGGATGCCGAGCAGGTTCGCGGCGAGCAGGGCGTGGTGGCGGTGGGGCGCGGTGCCCGTGGCCAGGTCGGTGGCGATCCGCCGGGTGCGGTGCAGTACGGCGGTGGCGCGGGCGGGGAGTCGTGGGTCGGCCGGTTCGGTGGCTTCGGGGTCGACGGTCTCGGGGAGGGCCAGGTCCTGGGTGCGCAGGGGTCGTGCGGAGCGCAGCAGGTCACGGGCGGCGCGGACGGTTTCGAGGAGGAGGGTCAGGTTCTCGTCGCCGGGGTCGACTGCGGTGAGGCGGGGGTCGGTGGGGGTGAGGGTGGTCTCGGCGTGCAGCAGCAGATGGCGTTCGAGGTCGGAGCCGGGGAGCGTGTCGGGGTCCAGGGCCAGGGCGAGCCAGTCCAGTGGGGTGAGCGGGAGTCCGGTGAGCGGGACGGCGCGGGTCGTGCCGTCGGTGGTGGTGAACCGGCAGTCGAGGGTGGTCAGGTCGGGGAGGAGGGTGGTGAGCCAGGTGTCGAGGGCGGGTTCGGCGAGGGCGCGGGTCCCGGTGAGCGGGCCGGTGTCCACTGGGGCGGAGTCGGCAAGGGCCCGGGTCCCGGTGAGCGGGCCGGTGTCCTCGGGGGCGGAGTCGGCAAGGGCACGCGTTCCGGTAAGCGGGCCGGTGTCCTCGGGGGCGGAGTCGGGCAGGAGGACGATCACCCGGTGGGTGACCGCGTCGCCGCTGCGCGGGGTGCGCAGGGATTCCAGCTCCGGTGGCGGTGCCTCGCCGTTGCCCATGGCGTCGAGGGTGGCTCCGGCGCGCAGCGGGTTGCCCTGGGCGGCCTGGTGGACGCCTTCGACCAGCAGCGTGTCCGCCACCGCGTCCACCAGGTCGTCCAGTTCGTCCAGTACGGCCTTCAGTGCGGCGAGTTCACCGGTGGCGGTGGCGGGGACTCCCAGGTCCTTCACCAGGTCGAGTCGGCCCGCCGACCGCAGCCGGTGGACGCGCAGGCCGTCGGTGATCTCGTGGGAGACATCGCTCTCGCTGACCGTGCCGTCGTGGCCGACCTGGGTCGCGGTGGTCGGGGCGAGGGCGCGGAAGCGGTCCGTCCAGGAGGCGAGGGTGCGCAGCGGATGGTCCTGGAGGCTCCGTTCGAGGCGGTAGCCGAGGAGCGCGCCGAGTGGTTGGCCCTGGCGGACTCCGTCGAGGAGCCAGACGGCGGCGCGGGCGCGGGCGGAGGGCAGGTCGACGGCGGTCGGCGCGTCGGGGGTGTCGCCGTGGGCGCGCTGGGCGGCGCGCAGCACGGCGCCGGTGGTGGCCTGGGCGAGGGAGGGGGCGTGGACGGGTCCGGCGGTGTCGGTGGCGGCGTACAGCTTCCAGGGGGTGGTGGCGCCGGGCGGGGCCAGGGGGTCGGTGCGCTCGCCCTCGGGGCGCCGCTCGGGCGGTAGCTCCGCCGGGGCGGTGCGGCGGGGGGTGACGTCCAGGAGCCAGCCGTAGCCGCCGACGTGGCAGCCCTGGGGGGTGCCGGGGCGGCGCAGCCAGGCGAGGCGGCGGGTGGCGAGGGAGGTGATCCAGGCGTCGAGCCGGTGGGAGGTGGCGTCCAGGTGCTGGGCGAGGAGCCGTTCCAGGTCTTCGGCGGGCAGCGGGGCCAGGTCCTGGAGGGCCTGCACCGTGTGGTGCAGGGGGCCCGCCTCGGGTCGGGTCCGGGCCTGCGGGCTCCACAGGAAGTCGGCCGCGGTCATGGTGGTGCCGGGGCGCGGGCGGGCGGCGCGGCGCCACAGGGTCGGTGTGGCGTCGTGGCGGTCGGTGTCGACGACCTCCGCCTCGCGCCGCTCGGCCGCCGGGGTGTTGAGGACCAGGTCGATGGCGCGGGCGTACTCGGCGAGCAGGGAGTGCCGGGCGAGGCGGTAGAGCAGCGGGGTGGTGCGGGGGTCGCCGCCGAGGTCGTGCCACCAGCGGGCCCAGGGCAGGTTCCCCCGGTCGGCGGGGCCGGGGACATGGGCCCAGGCGGGCGGCTCCAGGGGGGCGCCGAGCGCGGCGAGATAGGCGGCGGGGGTGCCGCCGGGGGTGTTCTCGGGGGCGACGACCCATGGCTGGTCCAGGGGCCAGGCGTCCTTGGCGTACAGGACCCGGCCGGGTCCGAACTCCCAGTCGGGCAGGCCGAGCCGGGCGGCGAGGCCGCGCATCTCGGCGGCCAGTCCGGTGCGCCACTCGTCGCTGAGTTCCAGGGGGCCGAAGCGCCACAGGGCGGTGACGTAGTCGGTGCCGAGGGCGCTGCGGGCGTGGACGCGGCGGGCGGTCGGCGCCATGGCGAGGATCTCGGCGACGGTGCCCTGGGCGGCGGCGCCCCGGGTGATCCGGGGTACCGCCCGGGGGTCGGCGGCGGACGGCGACCAGATCCGGGCGCGCAAGGTGCGCAGGAAGCCGGGGACGGCAGGGTCGAGCCGCAGGAGGCCGAGTGAGGTGCCCTCGGTGTCGGTCCAGCGGGCCAGGTCCAGCACCGGCAGCAGTCCGTACGGCTGGCTGCCGATCCGCAGGGCGGGCAACGGGCCGCCGGGGCGCAGGTACTGGCGGGCGTGTTCGCGGGCGCCGCGCACGCTGTTCTCGGAGAAGCGGTCCTCGCCGAACTGGTTGAGGAAGTAGCCCCAGGTGGCGCCCCACAGCGCGGTCGTCATGTCGCGGACGGCGGCCTGGTCGCGGCGGCGGCCGTCGCGGGCGCGGGCCAGCGGTGCGGGGCGTCCCGCGCCGGTCAGCGGCAGACCGAGCGCCCGGGTGAGCGTGACGGCGTTGGTGTCGGCGTCGGTGGGCTGGGTGTCGCTGTGCCGGACCCGGTAGCTGTCGCCGGTGGCGGGGTCGCTGCGGCTGTAGCGGGAGGTGGCGGTGGAGGTGTTGTTGGTGGGGGCGCCCGCGGGCACGTATCCCAGGCCCCGGGTGTGGTACTGCGCCTCGATCAGGGCGCCGAGTTCGGCGGTGGCGTCCTTGGGGTCGGTCTCCTGGACTCCGTGGACGAGGAGTTGGGCGTACCCGTCGCCGCGCGGCAGCCGGACGGCCATGCCGACGGCCTCGGCGGCGGCGAAGTCGATCAGCCAGCGGGTGGCGTCGTCGGTGGGCGGTGCGGCGGGGTCGAGGTGCTCCAGGTCGGCGGTGGGCGCGGGGCCGACCGGCAGCGGGCCGCCCGCCGGACCGCCGACGCGGCTGGTGATCCGGGTGACGACGGGGGCGGCCGGGTCCTTGGGGCGGCCGACGACGTACCAGCGGGTGGGCAGCGCGCGGGCCAGCGGACGGCGGGTCCAGCTCGCGGCGCGCGGCGTCCCGGACGGCGGGAACTGCGGGGCGGCGGCCGGGCGTCCGGGGGCGGGCTGCTGGGCCGGGTTGACCGGCTCCCGTACCCGGGCGATCCAGCCGGCGCGTTCATGGCCGAAACGGGCGGCGAGTTCGGCCCAGGCGGCGTCCTCGGCGGGTCCGTCACCCCGGGCGTCCCACACGCCCTGCCAGTAGCGGCGGCCGTGCAGTTCCTCGTCGGCGGTCAGCTCGGGCTCGTGGGTGTCGATGTGGAGTTCGTCGGGATAGATCCGGACGAGCAGTTCGGTGGCGGTGAAGCGGGTCTCCAGCCGGACCGGCAGCAGCACCACGGGCAGTGCGGTGGTGAGCGTCCAGGCGGGTGGCGGCGGTGTGGTCATCGTGGTCCGTCCAGGAGGCGGGGGTCGGGAAGCGGGTGGCGGGACGCAGGTGTCAGGAAGCGAGCGTCAGGAAGCGGACATCAGGAGGCAGGTGTCAGGAAGCGGGTGTCAGGAAGCGGGCGGGCTGGAGGGATGCGGCGGGGGGCACGGGTGACGGGTGCCTGCCACGAGCTGCGGGCGCGGGCCGCGAGCGCGGGGTCCGGCTACGAGGCCGGGCCACGGGCTCCGGGTATGGGGCCCCCGAATACAGGTCCCGGCCGCGCCCCTACATGCCCGACCGCGCGGCACCCGGCGCCGCCGGCACCGTCGCGTACGCCTCGTCCGGGATGTCCGGCAGGCTGAGCAGATTGTCGTCGCGCTCCGCGTCCGGCGCGGCCCGCAGGTACCGTCCGCCCTGGCCGTCGGCGACGGCGGTGACCGTGACCCGGTGGCCGGGTGTGCTCTCGACGTAGAGCGCCTGGCGGCCGTCGAGGGCGGTGAGCGCCTCCGCGCGGGTCATCCGCCACCAACGCCCGTCCGGGTGCCGTCCGGCGATCTCCCGGACGAAGGACCGGTCGCCGCCGGGGACCCGGGTGCGGACGTGGCTGATCCGCAGTCCGGGGCCGTGCACCGGCAGCAGCGCGGAGGCGTGGTGGGCGACCCGGACCGGCTGCTGGAGCGTGATGTGGGCGACGGCCGCCGCGTTGCGGCCCCAGGACACCTCGGGCCGGTCGGCGCCGGGGTACAGCGGACGGGCGCCGGTGCCGAAGGGGACGGTGACGCCCAGGTGGATCAGTGACTCCAGGTCGTCGGCGCTGCGGGTGACGGACGCCCAGCTGACGTCCTGCCAGGTCTGCGGGGCCTGTCCGTGCCGGGCGCCGTCCGGCGGGTTGTCGAGGCCGAACGACGGGGCGGTGGCGTGCTCCTCGAAGACGAAGAACCAGCCGGGGTCGGTGTCCGAGCCCAGCGCCTGGGCGGCGGTGAGGGGGAAGCCGAGGAACAGGATGTCCGCGCCGATCTCCCCGGCGAACACCGGGTCGAGCCGCTGCTCCCCCGGTCTGCGGGGGCCGCCGGGGACGGCCGGGGGCAGGGCGCGGCGGGCGTGCAGGCCCAGCGACGGGAAGCGCCGTACGACATCGCCGCGGACCAGCAGCACCACGGCGTCGTCGCCGCCGGGCGGGCGGCGCAGGGTCTCGCCGAGGCGGCTGAAGCGTCCCCAGGCGCGCATCGGGGGGACGTCCGGCGCCTCCTCGCCGGGTTCGGTGGTGCCGCGCGCGTCCCAGAAGTGCCGGAAGGCGGTGGAGCGCCGGTCGGTGGGGAACTCCCGCCACAGCAGTTCACGGCCGAGTTCGTGGTTGGCTCCGGCGAGGAAGGACTCGATGAAGGGTCCGTTGGCGCGCAGCAGGGTGACGGTGTCCGGTGGGATGTGCTGGACGCCGGGCAGCAGATGGTCGCTGCCCAGGCCGGTGAGGAGTTCGGCCAGGGGCTGGGCGAAGGACGGCGGGACGAGCAGCGGGCCGAGCGGGTCGGGCAGTCCGGCTCCTGCCAGGTCGGCGCCGTCGATCCGGGCGGTGACCCGGGCGGTGACGGCGTGTTCGGGGTCGGTGGCCCGGCGTACGGCGTCGGCGAGCTGGCGCAGCCGTACCTCGGGTTCGCGTTCCCGGTCGGCCCGGGACTGGGCGGTGAGCAGGGCGTTCTGGTGCCGGGTGGCGGCGGCGCGGAAGGTACGGGTGATGTCGGCGCGGCGGTCGGCGACGGTGCCGGGCAGGTCGGCCAGGGCCAGTCCGGCGCCCTGGTTGACCCAGCCGTACCAGGACCCGGCGTCGGCGGGGACGGGGGCCGACCAGGAGCGGGCGGTGCCGGTGCCCTGGATGTCCCAGCCCACCCGGTAGCTCGCCGAGTTGGCGGTGGGGCCGTCCTCCAGGACGAGTACGGCGAGGTCGGGTTTCTCGGAGCCGCTGAAGTCGGCGACGGCGATGCCCGCCCCGGCGACGGCGGCGTAGGTGCCGGGGATGTCCCGGGTGTTGCCCCAGGTCCCGGTGATCCGGCCGCGGGCGTTGATGTCCCAGCCGATGCGGTAGGTGCCGCGGACCCCGTCGGGGGTCTTCTCCATGAGCATCACCAGCAGTTCGGGCCGTAGGTCCTGGTTGAGGTCGGCGACGGCGATGTCCATGGCCGCGACGACGGGGGCGCTGTCGGACGGTCTGCCGGGCCAGGGGATCTCCTCGGAGTCGGCCCAGCCGCCACGGGCGATGCCGGTGTCGGGGTCGATGTTCCAGCCGATCCGCAGGAACAGCCGCCGGTTGCCCTTGATGCCGCCGAGGTAGGCGACCAGGAGTTCCTGGTTGCCGTCGCCGTCGAGGTCGGCGAGGGTGCAGCTGCCCGCCAGCACATGGACGGTCTCGGTGAGGCCGCCGCTGGCTGTGGTGGGGGTGGACATCGGGGTGGGCATGGTGACCGGGCCGATCCACGCGGCCGGGTCGCCGTTGGTGTCGAGGTCGCGGGCGATGAGATAGCGGCCGAAGTTCCCGACATGACCGCTGTGGTCGAACTCCTCGATCCAGAACATCAGCGCGTCGGGGCGGCCCGAGCGGTTCAGATCGGCGGTGGCGATACCGAACCCCTGCGTGATGTCGGCCGTCATACGGCCGGTCAGCGCGGGCTTGGTCTGCCAGCCGCCGCGGACCTTGGCGTCGAAGTCGGTGGACCGGCCGACCCGCAGATAGGGCAGGTTGGGGCCGTCCGGGGCGTCCACATGACCGATCAGCAGATGGGACAGGAAGCCCAGCGGCGGACGCCAGCGGATATGCCGCGGAGGTGGGGCGGCGGGGTCGCCGATGCCACCGGACGTGGGCCGTCCGAGCTGGCGCCAGGTGTTGTCCCCGGCCCGGTCGATGGCCAGCAGCTGTCCATCACCCGCGGCGTGCACCTGGGAGCCGTACACCGCGATGGGCAGGCTCTGCTGGTAGCCCCAGACGGGGGCGTAGCCGCCGCCGACGACGGTGCTCGTCTCGCCCCAGGTGATCACCCGTGAATCGGTGGTGGACAGCAGGATCTGACCGTCGTGGCCGATGCCCGCCAGGCGGGAGATTCGGGGTGCGTCCTCGGCGGGTATCCACAGCGTCTGGTTCATCACCATGTGGACGCCGAGATGCAGGGTGCCGTTGGTGTCGACGCCGTACTCGTAGACGCCCCAGGGGACGGGCACACCGCGGTCGGGGGTGAACCCGGCGCCGGGGGCGTCGAGGTGGGTGGTGGCCCAGGAGGTGCCGTTGTAGGTCAGCCGGAGCAGTTTGCCCTTCCTGTCGACCAGGTGGAGCTGCCGGTCGGAGACGGTGCGGACGCCGGTGATCCCGGCGCCGCCCGGCGAGCCCAGATTGCGCCAGGACCAGTTGGTGCCCCTGCCGGTCAGCTCCCACAGGATGCCCGCCTCGTCGGCCGCGTAGACGGCCTGGTGGGGGTGGGCGGTGGTGTCCGGCTGGTACCGCACGGCCGTGTCGAACCGCCCCTCCCCCGTACGCAGCGCCCGGTTGCCCGGGGCGAGGCCGTGGGTCAGCCAGATCCACTGGTCGCCCGCCCAGTGCAGTTGGAAGAGCCGTCCGTCGGCGCCCACCACGAAGACATGCAGGTCCCGCACGGCGACCGGCGGTGTGGCGCAGGTGGTGCCGGGCGGTCTGCCGTGGTCGACCCAGCCGGGCACGCCCGCCTGGGTGACCCGGGACATCAGCCGTCCGTCGGGGGTGACCACGAACACCCGGTTGGGCATCGCGGCGCCCGCCCAGCGGATCGTCACGTAGTCGGAGGGCACGGTCTCCTGGGGACCCGTGGGGGCGGTCTCCCAGGAACGGGTGAGGAGCCGGTTCGGGGTCAGCCCCTCGAACTTCTCCTGGCCCGCCACGTCCTCCACGCCCACCGTCCCCGCCGGAGTGGTCAGATCGGGCACGGCCTGCGTGGTGCGCCGGGCCAGCGAGGCGGCCAGCTCGGTGGCCGCGGTGTCGGCGGACGCGGGGACGGTTCCGGTCGGGGCCGCGCGGCGGGCGAGCGGTCCGCCGGGCCGCATCAGCCGACGCAGGGCGGGCTCCATCGCGGCGGCGGCCTCCTTGTTACGGGCCAGTTCCCCGGCGGCGGTGCCCTGGCCGTAGCCGACGGCGGCGCGTACGGCGGTGGTCATCTGGAGCATCCGGGCGTCGAGCCGGTCGTCGGCGGCCGGACTGCCGCTCGCGGCGGCGCCGGGCATACGGCGGTGGAGGCTGTCGGCGACGGTCCGGGCCAACTGGCCCTGGCGCAGGGTCTCGTTGACGCGGCGCACCTCGGCCGCCTGGTCCCAGGCGGCGGCGACCAGTTCCTCCTGGTGCCGGCGGACCACCTCGGCGCCCAGCGCGGCGGCGACCCGGTGCCGGGGGTCGAGGTTCAGCTGACGCAGCCAGGTGGGCCCGGCCTGCGGTGACGGCAGGTTCCGCACGCCTGCCTGCGCCCCGCCGTAGAGGGGCGGTGTCAGTTCGGTGCCGTCGTGGCCCGCGTCCAGGGCGGTGGTGTAGGCGGCGCGGAAGGCGGCGGCGGTCTCCCCGTGCCAGGGCCGGGGGTCGGTCCCCGCGGAGCGCAGCGCGCCCTCCAGGTCGAGGGTGCGGCCGGGGTGTCCGGGCGGCAGGGCGGGCAGTCCGTGCCCGGCGTCGCCGATGTCCATGGGGCGGGTGCCGATGTCGCCGGGCAGGGCCCGTGGGACGAGTCGGCGCACCAGGGACTCGAAGTCGCCGTCCAGGCCGGTGGTGAACGACCAGTGGTGGTAGACGGGCAGGTCCACGGTGGTCTGGGTCCGGGGTTCCTCCGGGTCGGGCCAGGCGGGCATCAGGTCGCCGTCCGGGACGGGCCGTCCCAGCCCGGCGAGCCTGCCCGCCTTGAACGCCGGGACGACGGCGGCGAGGTACCGCGTGCTGGGGCGCAGTCTGCGCGGGCACAGCAGCCGGGACAGGGTGCGGTCGGGTTCCTCGGCCAGCAGCCGGTCGACGTCGGTGTCCCCGGCGCCGTCGTCGGTGGTGACCTGGGCGTGCGCCCAGGCCCAGGACTGGGCGAGGTCGGGCAGGTCCGCCCGTGCGCAGACGAGTTGGGGCAGTCCGCCGCCGCCGGGCAGCAACTCGGCGCGTTCCGCCTCCAGGACGACCAGGACCAGCCAGGGGCGCAGTCGGCCTTCGGCGGTGGCGGCGGCCGGGGTGAACATCCAGGGCAGGTCGGGGCGGTCGAACTCGACGGCGGGGAAGAGGTGCGGTTCGGCGTCGGCGGTGTCCGGCGCGGGGGAGCAGCGCAGTATCTGGGCGGGGTCGAGGCCGGTGACGTCACCGGGTCCCAGTAGGCGCGCGGTGACATCGACGGGGGCGCGGCCGGTGAGGCGGGGGCGCAGGGTGACGGTGGTGCGGGCGGGCATGGGGCCCGTGGTGGGGTCGGGGGTTCCGCCCGCCGCGGCCAGGCCCTCACGGGTCCAGGAGAGAAAGGTCAGGCCGGTCAACGGGGGCCTCCGGTGCGGGTGTCGGTGGTGATGCGCGGGCCGGGGGCGGTGCTGGCGCGGCGCAGTTCGGCGGCTTCGGTCCAGGTGGTGCCGGTGGCTGCCGCTCGGGAGGGGAGTCGCTCGCCGGAGGTCGGTCCGCTCACGGTCCCGGCGCTGACTGTCCCGCCGGTGTCCGTTCCCCCGCCAGCCGTGCCGGCACCGGCTGTCCCGCCGATGTCCGTCCCCTTCCCCGCCGTCCCGTCGCTGACGACCCAGCCCGTGTCGCGCGGGCGGGCACCGACCGTCCCGCCGATATCGGTCCCCCACCCCGCCGTCCCGTCGCTGACGACCCAGCCCGTGTCGCGCAGGCCGAGTCCGCGTGGGGCGGCGGCGAAGCGGCCGGGGCCGGTGCGGCGGGTCGCGGCGCGGGCGGCGGGCGCGGCGGCGACACGCAGCCCCGCCCGGCCGACCGGTGCTGCGGCGGGGGCGGTGCCCCGGTGGGCGCCGTCCTCGAAGACCTCCTCGTAGCGGATCGGGGAGGCGAACACCCCGGTCCGCTCCCGGGCGCGGGCGAGCGCCCCGTCGGCGGTGGCCCCGGCGATCAGGCTCTCGAAGGAGGGCGCCGCGATCTTCTCGTCGTCGGACAGGTCGAGGAACTGGGCGGGGGCGAAGTACTCCCGGGTCGGGGCGAGCCGTACGGTCCGGGGCGTGCCGCCCGCGGGGTCGGTGACGGTCAGTTCCGGGTCCAGGTCGAGCCTGCGCGGGCCCTTGATGGGTGCGTTGCCGAAGCGGTCCATGGTGATGCCGAGCGGGGCGAACCGCTGGGTGAAGGCCAGCCCGCCGAGCGGATGCACGATCAACTGGCCTTCGGTCGAGGGCAGTTCACGCAGGGTGACGACGGTCCGTCCGGCGCCGGTCAGTTGGGCGGTCCAGTTGCGCGGGTCGGCGAGGGCCTTCTCCACGCCGTCTGCCACATCGACCGGTTCCGCCAGGGCGGTCGGGGCGGCCCGGCTGCCGAAGGTGCGGTCGAAGCTGATCTCGGCGGTGAAGAACAGGATCTCGAAGCGGGCCTTGCCCCGGACGTGCCAGGGCGTCGGCCCGGACAGGGCGACGGCGACCCCGACGCCCATCAGGGTGCGGCTGCCGCGCTTGAGGGCGAGGCGGCCCGTGATGTCCACCTGGAAGCCGAACGGTTCGAACTGCACCAGGGCGTCGAAGGCCAGCTGACCGTCGACGCTGAAGCCGAGCGCCGCCGCGTACAGCTCCAGCCGGGCGCCGAACTGCACGGTGTTGGAGGTGAGCGCGAAGTACGACTCCAGCCGCAGCCGGGGGTTGTCGCCGCTGAGCAGGGACAGACTGAGTCGGCGCAGCGCGGGGAAGCCCTCGGGGGGCTGGAAGCGGGGGTGGAAGCCGCCCGCCGAGAGGGCGAAGGTGGCCTTGCCCTTCCAGCGGGCGCGCAGCGCCATGTCCCCGGTCAGCGCGAAGGCGGCGAGGTGGGAGTCGTAGAGGGTGGCGTCGACGGACGCCTCGCCGCGCTCGAAGTCGATGACGCCGAGGACGTCCATGTGGATCGCCACGACGGCGCTCGCCTCGGTGGGCAGTGCCATGCGCAGCCTGCCGAGCAGCATCAGCCGTACCGGGGTGGGCAGTTCGAGGAGCAGCCCGAGGTCGATGGTGAGCAGGGTCGGGGTGCCCCAGCCGATGCGGGCCATGGGGCCGACGACATGCCGTCCGGGGGTGGGCGGGAAGACGGCGCCGAGGGTGGCGACGATCTCGGGGGCGCGGGCGAGCGGGTCGCGGGGGAAGAGCAGGGAGTCCAGGGCGCGGCTGCGGATTCCGGCCCGCAGGGTGTCCACGGAGACGGACCGGTTGATGCCGATGAGTCCGCCGACACCGTTCAGGGTGAAGCCGAAGCCGAGCTGGACCGGGGTGAACTCGGCGGAGATCAGGATCAGCAGGGAGAAGCCGTCCGCGCCGTCGGGCATCCTGGTGGTGAGCAGGCCGACGGCCTTCAGGGAGACGCTCTCCAACTGGAGGGCGAGGACGCCCGCGTACTCCTCCTTGTCCTGGTCGAAGAAGAGGTAGCCGCCTCCGGTGACCGGTCCGGCGCCGACGGCGAGGGCCGCTCCCTTGGGCGGTGCGAAGCCCGCGCCGAGCCCGACGGGGCCGAGGTTGCCGTCCTCGGTGGTCAGTCCGGCGTCCAGGCCGAGCCGTTCGACGGTGGCGAGTACGGGGCCCAGGTCGAGGCGGGCGGTCGCGGTGACGTCGGCCTCGATCCGCTGGTCGGTTCCGGCGCTCAGCTTCAGATGGACGGCGAGCAGCTCGAACGGGCCCAGGCGGGCGTTGACCGGCAGGGTGGTGTCCAGGCCCGCGGAGCCGGTGAAGGCGAGTCCCTTGCGCCGGGACCACTGGAGGCCGAGCGCGAACTCGATCCGCAGTCCGTCGGCGGGCAGCACCGTGGCGAGGAAGCCGTCGCCGTCACCGCCCGCGATCACCACGGCGGCCCGGTCGGCGGCGACCCCGATCTCGACGTCGCCGGTGTCCTGGGCGCCCCCGGTTTCCAGTTCGGCCTTGGTCCAGGCGCGGAAGGCGCCGATCTCCAGCCGGGTGCCGGAGGCGCTGCCCAGCAGCAGGGCGGGCGTGTCGGTGCCCAGGTCCTTGCGCAGTTCGAGGAAGAGCCGGACCCGGCCGGGGGTGTCGGCGGTGAAGGTGACTCCGTGCGGGCCGAGTGCCACGGCGGGGCCCGCGCCGGACAGTTCGCCGCGCAGCGCCCAGCCGTCACCGAGCAGTTGGTCCACGGTGGCCCGGCCGCGCGGTACGAGGACGGCGCCGAGGCCGCCCGCCTCGGGTGAGGAGATGCCCAGCGTCAGACCGAGCGCGTCGATGACACCGGGAGCGGTGGGGATCGGTACGGCGAGGGTGAGCATCCGGCGGCCGAGCGCCACCGACGCCTCGTCCAGGCCGGTGCCCTCGGTCTCCCCCAGGCCCATGAGGACGGTCGCGCCGAGGGAGTTGAGCAGCGCGCCGAGCCGGGGCAGCAGCTTGGCGGCCAGTTCGTCCGCGGCCCGGTCGTCGGCGAGTCCACGGGGCAGGTAGTCGGCGCGCAGGGTGCCGACGGGGTCGCGGAGCAGTTCGGCGAGCCGCCGCGGGCGCAGCCGGGCACGGGCGGCGCCGGTGCGTACGGGTTCGCCGTCCTCGTTGAGGATCGCGCTCTGCTGTCCGGCGTCGGCCGGGAGCACCAGCACGCCGAGCAGTACCAGGACGTGGAAGAGGACCTGGTGGTGGCGGACGAGCCAGTCGGTGACGAGGTCGTGCACGACGTCCTCGGCGAAGGCGGACGGGTCGAACGCGCCGAGCGCGGGCGGTGCCTGGCGTACCAGGCGGATGACGCCGCCGATGGTGGCCAGTGCCCGTCTGAGGCCGTCGAGGTCCTGCGGCGGGCGGGCGACCAGTTCCTCCAGGTCGCCGAGCGCGCCCGCGACACTCTCCAGCCAGGCGGTCACCTCGGCGCTGTCCTTGTCGCCCGCGGCGGCGGGGTTCCAGCCGATACGGGCGAGCAGCCGGGCGAGCCGCATGGGGTTGGCGGCGGCCTGGGTGAGGGGGGCGAGCAGGTGGAGGATCTCGGCGGCGAGGGCGCGCTGGCCGTCGGCGGGCGGGGGCGGGGCGTCGGGGGCGGTGACGGCGGCCGAGGGGGCGGGCGGGGGTGGCGCGGCGGCGGCGGGTACCGGCGTCTCGGCGGCCGGGGGTGGCGCGGCGGCGGGTACCGGCGACTTGGCGGCCGGGGTCGCCGGTAGTGGGGCGTCCGGGTCGGTCACGGCGCCCGGGATGGTCGTGGTCCGTCGGGCCGCGGGGTCGGGTGCGGGGTGCTGGGTCATGTCGGCAGCCCTTCGGTGTCGAGCACGAAGTCGCGGGCGGTGCGCAGGGTGCGCTGGTCGGCGGGCAGGTCGGCCAGCGGCAGGGTGAACCGGCGGGGGTTGTCGCCGCCGGTCCAGGTGGGCCAGTCGTGGACCATGCGCAGGGTGTGGCCGGGGTCCTTGGTTCCGTCGTGGCTGTGGTGGTTCGGCGGGTGGGGTTCGTGGCCGGCTACCGAGGTGTCGGGGCAGGGGTTCCGGGTCAGGAACGCGGCGGCCAGGGCGGCTTCGTGCTGGGCGGTCCAGGTGGCGGGGTTCTGGCCGAAGGTGAGTCCGGAGTCGGTCGCGGCGGTGACGACCACCTGCTGGAGGCGGTCCGAGGCACGGCCCGGAGTGCCACGCAGCACTTTCGCCGGGGAGAAGACGTGCCAGCGGTGCAGCAGGGCGGCGGTCCGCTCGGAGCGGAAGACGTCACCGATCGTGGTGCCGGGCTGGAGCGGGAAGGAGTTGCTGCCGGAGGGGCCGTTCCAGTCGGCGGCGCGCAGGTCCCGCAGGCGCAGCCGGGCCATGTCCCACATGGCGCGGTGGAGTTCCGGGTCGGTGCGGCCCGCCATGACGAAGCGGTAGTACCAGTGCCACAGCTTGAAGTACTCGTGGTCGCCGTACTGGCCGTAGAGCTGAGTGACTCCGGGGGCGGGGGCGGGGTGACCGTGCAGCGGGGCGGTGCTGCCGTCCTGGCGGGTGAGGGTGCCGCGGGCGACATACTTGCGCTCCGCGGCGTTCCACAGGGCCGGTGTGCCGCCGTGGCCGTCGCCGGTCCATACCCGGTCGGGCTGGACACCGAAGGTGCCCAGCACCCGCTGGAAGGATGTCTCGTCGCGGCTGCGCAGATAGGCGAAGAAGGCCCACAGCTCGCCGTCGGACACCTCCCACAGGACACGCGCGGGCCGTCCGGCCTCGTTGGCGGCGTGCCATACGCGGGTGCCCATGGTCCAGTGGCACAGCCCCAGGGAGGCGAAGGCGTGGTCGTAGCAGTTGACGGCGTCGAAGTAGCCCAGTGCCTCCACCTCGGCGACGGCCCGGATCACCTTGAAGGTGGCCAGGGTGTCCGCGCCGAGGTCGGTCAGCGGCCGACCGGTCAGCGCCTCGGAGGTGATCTCGGCCTCGGGCGACCATGTCTGTCTGCGTTCGGGGAGTCCGACGGGGCCCTCCATGGGTCTCATGGGGTCGCCGGCGGCAGCCAGTGGGTCGTAGTAGGGGACGCGCTGTCCGATCGGGGTACGGTCGGCGACCGCCCCGCTGTCGGCGGGCCGGGTCTCCGGGCGGGGCCAGTGGGTGGAGAAGTCCCGCGCGTACATCCTGGGTGAGGTGTTGCTGTTGTTGGTGTTCTCGTCCCAGCGCCAGAGGTTGTCGGCGAGCCGGACGGGGCGGGCGGCGGTGGCGGGCAGGAGCGGGATGGTGACGGGGTCGGCCGCGTTGTCGAGCGTCCATGCCTCCACGACCAGCGGGCAGCGCCAGCCGTGGGCCTTCCAGCGGGCGATGAGTCGGCGGGTGGCGGTGTCGACGACGCCGCTGACCTGGCCCTGGAAGCGGAGTTCGGCGGGGACGGGGACGCTCTCCAGCGCGGAGGCCCAGCGGTGGTCGCGCAGGACGGTGACGGCGTCACCGGCCGGGTGGGCGGTGGCGCCGGTGCCGTCGGCGCCGCGCACGACCGTCCAGGTGGTGCCGTCGGCGGCCGTGACGGTGAGGTTCTCGTCGCCGACGCGGGCCGTGAAGGGCGGCGGGGGCAGCGGCCCGGTCGCGGGTTCCCGCAGGGTCAGGTCGGTCGCGTCGGCGGCCATCGGTCCGGCCAGCCGCACCACCGCGGTGGCGACCCGGGCGACCTGGGTCATCCTGCCGTACCCCTGCACCTCACGGACCGCCCAGCGCACATGCCGGCCGAACTCGCCGTCACGGGCGCCTACCACGCCGAAGCCCAGTTCGTGGAGGTCGCGTTGAAGGTCGCTGACATGGGTCAGTGCGGGGTCGCCGCCGTGGGTGCTGGCGTCCGTGTCCCCTTCGCGCAGCAGATTGCCGCCGTACAGTTCGGCCGATGGCTCCTGGGTGGGTGGGCCGCCGCCGGTGTCGCCGACGTCCAGGGGTACGGAGAGTCGGGTCAGGGGTGCTCCCCTGAGGCTGCCGGGCAGTCGCCACCACAGGGTCTGGACGACGGACTTGGCGTCCTGGGCGCCCCAGTCGAAGCGGACCTCGCCGATGTTGTTGCGGCCGACGATCTCCTTGCCGCTCCCGAAGACGCCGAGATAGCCGTCGTGATTTCCGGCGGCCTGCACGTACTGGGCCAGCGCGGCGCGGCGGTCGCCGCCCTCGGGGTACGCGACGGGGGCGGGTCCACCGGGGCGCGGGGCCTCCTGGTCCGGGTCGGTGTGCCGGTAGTAGTCGACCTGGTACTCCCATTCCGGCAGCGGGCTGATCACGGACTGCCCCGTGTCGAGGCGGTGGACGGCGGGCACGTCACGCAGCACCTCGTTGCGGATTCCGGCGCCGCCGGGGTCGTGCACCGCCACGGACAGTGCCCGTCCGTCAGGGTTGGCCCAGCCCACCCGGCGGGTGCGGGGCAGGCCGAGGGAGGGGTCGAAGCCGTGGTCGTGCAGCAGCTCCGTGCCGTCGGCCTGGTTCTTCAGCGAGCTGGCGGTGAGCTGCGCCAGCACCCCGCGGACCTGCCCGGGTGCGCCGGTGTACGGGGCGGAGGCGCGGTAGGACATCCGTGCGGCGAAGGCGTAGTGGACGTCGCCGCCGAGGGCGATCACCCGGCGTCTGCGGACGCCGTCGGGTCCGGGCGCGGCGTGTCCCAGGACCCGGGCGATGAACTTCTCGAAGGCGCGCGGATCGTGTCCCCACGCCTCGTAGTCCTGGGCGAGCTGACCCGCGTAGCCCTGGAAGAAGCGGACCAGGGGCTGCGCCAGTTCCTCGATCATCGGCACTCCGAGGACGGGGCAGGGCGAGACCAGCAGGGTGACCTTGTCCAGCCCCGGGTCGGCGGGTGTCTCCACCATGGCGGTGTGCGCGGCGTCGGAGAAGATCAGCGCGGGCGGGTCGGTGGGGCCGCCGCGGAACACCCGCTGGGTGCGGGTGTCGAGGGCCACGATCTGGTGTCCCGCCCAGTCGGCGGCGTAGTGCCAGCTCAGGGAGGAGTCCTGGCGGGTGATCCGCCCGGCGAGGTCGGTCCCGGTGGGGACGCCGACGCGGCGGGCGATGACGGCGGCGGGTCCGTCGGCGGTGTGGTCGGGTGCCGCGAGGGCGTCGAGCAGGTCGCGGCCCGCCTCGCCGGGCGGCCCGTCGGCGAACTGCGCGGGGGTGTTGCCCCAGCCCTGGCACACCGCGTAGGAGGCGAGCGCGTTGCCGAGGAACTGCCGTCCGTGGACGGTGCCGCAGACCTGGTTGATCCAGCGGCTGGAGATGTTCCAGTCGTCGGTGACCTCGTGGTCGTCGAACATCGTGTAGGTGGCGGTGTTGGCCAGCGCCCGGCGGACCATGCCGAGGGTGGAGCGGAAGACGTCGAGGCGTTCGCACTGTGTGACGTACTCGGTCAGCCGCTCATGGGCCTTCTTGTAGGCGGGTTTGGTGCGCAGACCGAAGAACTCGGTGGGGTCGGGGTCGCCGAGGGTCCTGGAGTCCTCCGGGAACAGTTCGGCGAAGTACCGCACGGGGGACACGGTGGGCCACAGGGTCGGCGACCAGACGAGGAGGTACATCGCCAGGAACTCCGACAGCCGCAGCAGATGGCTGCGCCCCTCGCTGGTGGTGAGGTGGAAGTCGTCCGCGATCATCTCCTGGCGGCGGCCCGGCCGGAACAGCCACTCCTGGCTGGCCGGGGGCAGCGTGCGGAACCGCTCGTCCCGGCCGAGCAGGGTACGGCCGTAGCTGGTGCAGAGGTGCAGGAGCGCGTCGGCGACGTCGTCGGCGTAGATCTGATCGCCCGTGAGGATCAGTTGCTGGGGTCGGCGTTCGGGCGCTCCGGCGTCGGCGGCGAGCACCTCGTCCAGGATGGACAGGGCGTCGGTGCCCTCCCCGTGGGGTTTGCGGCAGGAGGCGTGGAACAGCCGCAGCGCGGCCGGGCGGTCGGCCGGGGTGATGAAGCTGGGCAGGTCGGGGGCGCCCGGAGTGCTCTGGTAGAGCAGTGCGGCGCGGGCCTCGGCCCCGGTGGCGGCGACCACCCCGGGTGTGAACAGTCCCGGCGCGTCGCCGGGCACGGGTGTGGTGGGCGCGGTGATGTCCTCGCCGAAGCGCAGGGCGTAGCGGTGGATGGTGCCCGCCTTGAGGGTGCCACCGGCGGGCGGTTTCGCGGTCACCGCCACGATGTGCAGGTGCTCCCCCGTCCGGGCGGTGACCCGGGTGCCGGTGAGGGCGGGTGTCGCGGGCAGGTCGCCCGTGGCCCCCTCGTACACGTCCAGGGTGACTTTCCGCGGTGCCTTCAGCGCCAGCCATACGGTGACTCCGGTGTGGTCCACGCGCCGGACGACCGGTCCGGCGAGCACCAGTGGCAGCGCGGTCACGTCCAACGCCGGCAGTACGGGCGCACCCGTGCCGCCGCTTCCCCCCACAGTCCCCATGGGACCTCCACGCTCTGACGCGGCACTCGCCGCGCAGTGCCCGCCGCCGCTCCCACCCGCCTCTACGCGCGTTGCGGAAGAGGCGCGGTACGGAAGTACGGCGGGGCACTGGTCCGTTACTTGGATGTGCCGCGCACGGGACGGGCGACCGGGGACCCGGGACGGGGCGTGACGGTGCCGTCGGCGCGGTGTGTTGCGGTGGTGGTGCTCCGCGGTGCTGTGCTCTGCGGTGCGGTGCGGTGCTCCGCGGTGTGACGCGCGGTCACTCCACGGCGGAGCGGTGTTGTGGCACGCGGTCAATCGACCGTGAAGCCATGCTTCGCGCCGAGCTTGGCGAGGGAGGCCCGGCCGGGGATGCCGTCGGCGGCGGTGCCCGTGTACCCGAGCCGACGCTGCCAAGCCGCGTAGGCCGCGACCGTGACGGAGCCGAAGGAGCCGTCCGTGGCGTACGCGGCGGCCAGCAGCCCTTCCGCCTTCAGCGCGGCCTCCACCGGGCGCACGTCCGCCGGATGGGTGCTCCCGCCCTGCGCCAGCCCCGGGTCACGCCGGGCGGCGGCGGTCACCCGCGCCAGACTGACGGACGGTTTCCCGGTGCCGCCGGACGGCTTCTTGGTACCGCCGTCGGGATCGCTGCTGTTGGGGCGGGGCGCGCCTTTGGCCACCCAGGCGTAGAGCGGACCGCCCGGACAGCTCGTGGCGTATCCGTCGCGGTGGCCCTTGATCTCGTCCCCCGCGCCGTTGCGCCGCAGCAGCTCGATGCCGTCGCGTACGGCCGTCAGCATCGCGTCGGTCGGCTGGGTCAGCCCTTCGGACCCGACCAGACAGCAGATGGCGTAGTGCCCGCGGTTGAGTTCCTGGTTGCCGTTGGCGCCGGTCCGTCTGCCGATGCCGCGCCCCTCGAAGAGGTAACCGTGCGGACAGACGAGGTAGTTGTAGGCGATGTCGGAGTAGTTCTCCTTCTTGTTCGCCAGGTGCGAGGCCCGGATGGCCTTCACCTCGGCGACACAGGCGTCGTGGTCCTTGAGCAGCCGGGTGCTGACCGGGGTGCCCTCGTAGTGGACCTTGACGCCCTTGGTCCGGGTCTGCGCGGGTGCCTGTGAGGCGGGCCAGCCCAGTTGGGCACGGGTGACCAGTTTCATCGGTCGGGTTCCTCTCGGTTCGGTGAGCCCCGGCAGGCGGCACGTGAGGTGCGCGGCGGTGGCCGGGACAAGGCGCGGGACGAGGCGGCCGTCGGTCCCGCCGGGACGGGCCGGTACATACCTCGCGGGTCCGCGCTCGGCGGACATCGGCACGGCGAGGGCTTCCGCCGCGGGCGACCCCCCACCGCCCGCGCGTGTCTGCCGGATGTCACCCCCGTGGACATCCGTGATCCGCAGCCCTCGTACTCGTGGTCTCCGGGCCCGCGGCGCTCCCCCCTTGGCAGCGGCGGGCCGTTCTCCCGTCGCGTCACAGGGTGCCGTGGCGGGGCGGACCGTTCCTATCCCAGAAAGCTGGGGAGTTCGACGGGACGGAAGCGCCGCCACCGCGACACTCCACGCCGCACACACCCTTTCTCCACAGGACGGATACACGGCTACCATCGCCGGTATGGGGCGTATTGGGGGGACAACGCGGTCCGGCACGGTCCAGGACGCGGCGGTACGTGCGGCGACGTCGGCCGAGAGTGTCGAGGCGTTCTTCGACGAGGTGGCGCGGGTGATCGTGCCCGCGCTGCGGGTCGACATGTGGGCCGGGGTCACGGTCGATCCACGGACGCTGATGAACACCGGCGGCAACTACCGGTGCGCGGTGCCGGCCGCGCTGATGCCGCGGATGCTCGACATCGAGTACTGCGAGGGGGACGTCAACTCGATCCCCGACCTGGCCCGTAAACCGGTACCCGTCGGGCTGCTCAGCGAGGAGGTCGGCGGTCGCCTCGAACTCAGCCCGCGCTACCGGGACATAGCCGGTCCGCTCGGTTTCCGGGACGAACTGCGGGTGGCGCTGCGCGACCGGCACGGCGCCTGGGGCGCCCTGGTACTTGGCCGGGCCGTGGACGCCCCCGCGTTCACGCCCGCGGACCTGGCGCTGGCCGAGTCGCTCGCCCAGCCGCTGGGCAGCGCGCTGCGCCGCCTGCACCTCACGGACCGCGCCCACCGCGAACCGGCGCCGACCGCACCGGGCCTGGTCCTGCTGGACGAGGAGTACAACGTGCTCCAGATGTCCCCCGCCTTCCCGCTCTGGATCGACGGCGTCTCCCTCCCGCCCACCGGGCGCACCAGGTCCCCGGCCGGAGCGTCCCTGCCCCCGGCGGTGTACGGCGTGGCGGCGGCGGTCCGCGCACCGGGAGCGGCGAGTTCCTTCACCTCCTGGGCGCACAGCGGCTCCCAGGGATCCGTGCGGTTGCACGCCTGGCGGCTCGACGACCTCACCGAGGCGCGGGTCGCGGTCGTGGTCGAGCCCGCCGGGCCAGGTGAACGCCTCGGGGTGATCGTCGCGGCGTACGGGCTCAGCGCCCGCGAGCAGCACATCACGGAGCTGGTGCTGCACGGCCACTCCACCGCGGAGATCGCCCGCCGCGCGGGCCTGTCCCCGCACACGGTCCAGGACCACCTCAAGTCGGTGTTCGACAAGACAGGCGTCCGCAGCCGCCGCGACCTGGTGGCCACACTGTTCGTCCGCCACCACGCCCCGGCACTGGCACCGACCACACCACCGCAGGTGTGTCCGGAGCCGGGGGCCGGGGGTGTGGGGTCACCGGTGACCGACCGACGCGGGTGAGATTCCGTCGATGAACCGGACCATCTGCGGGGTCAGCAACGACAGTGCCGCGCCCAGAACGGTCTTGCTGACGTGCACCGAGTGACTGAGGGTCCTGTTGGTGCGCCCTGCCCGGCGTGTTGTGGCACTCACAGGGCGGCAGAGACACACAACGCCGTTGATTCCGCTGCTCACTTCGGGTCCGCCCGAAGCGGGGGTTTCCTCCGGAGGTCGGCCTTGGGCACTCTGCGCGTCCCTACCGTGAAACGCGTCGGTGTTCCTGACCAAGGAGAGGGACCTGTGGCGAACAGCTTCCAGACGGAAGAGATCCCGCACGGCTTCGCATAACGGAAGAGATCCCGCACGGCTTCGCATACACGGAGACCAACGGCCTCATCCACTACAAGTACACGATCATCCTGACCGTGCCCCCGCCGAACGCCGGGCCGTGGGGGGACGCATGGCTCAGCTTCGGCAGCGCCTACGCGGACGTCAAGCTCGGAGTGAGCATCTACGCCGGCAACACATGGAACGGTGTCACGCCCCGGCTCGTCCCGGACAACGGCCGCCGTCTCGGTGAGCGGCTTCCCGCCGACACCCAGAAGGTGGTCATCGGCCGTATGAAGAAGGACGCCACCGACTCGGCGGACGACCTGCCGGTCAGCTGGCTCCTGGAGTACCTCGGAACCTGACACGGCAGGGCCGCTGCCCCAGCCCGGGGCAGCGGCCCTGTCCATGCCCATCGACTCGTAGGTACGTCCGTGTTCCCGCCCCGCCCCCGATCACGACCTGACCGCACCCGGCCGGGTCCTCACGTCAGATGCGCGCCGCCGTCGATCAGGAACGACTGGCCGTTGATGAACTCGGCGTCGCCGGAGAACAGGAACGCCACCATCGCCGCGATGTCCTCCGGCTTGCCGAGGCGTGGGGAGCGGGCGGCGGACAGGCCCTGGGTGCGCAGTTCCTCCGTCGTCGTGGCCATCGCCGAGGTGGTGAGGGTGAGGCCGGGAGAGATGAGGTTGCAGCGGACGCCCCGCTTGCCGCCCAGGCTCGCGGTGTGCCGGGTCAGCCCGACGAGACCGCTCTTCGCCGCCTGATAGGAGACCTTCGTCGGCGGGGCCACCCACACCGAACTCGACATCGTGTTGACGATCGATCCGCTGCCCTGCCGCAGCATCACCGGCAGCGCGTGGCGGATGCCGAGCATGTATCCGGTGAGGGTGACGTCGATGGTGTGGTGCCAAATGTCCAGGGGGACATCGGTCACCTCGACGTCGGCGTTCATCGTGGCCGGAGACAGGTCCGCCGCCACGTTGTACAGCCCGTCCAGGGTCCCGTAAGTGCGTACGGTGAAGTCGATGAGCCCGGCGTACGACTCCTCGTTGCTGATGTCGAAGCCCTGGCCGACGGCCTCGCCGCCGTTCGCCCTGATCTCGGCCGCGAGTTTCTGGGCGGCCGACTCGTTCAGGTCGGCCACGACCACCGCCATGCCCTCCTCGGCCAGCCGGACGGCGGTCGCCCCGCCTATCCCGCCCGGTGAGCCGCCCGCGACGATGGCCACCTTGTCCTTGAGTCCACGCATTCCGCTCTCCTCCTCGTGCTTCATGTCTGCTGTTCGGTACGGCGGGCCAGCTGGCGCAGGAAGATCTCCCGCTCACTCGCCAGCGCCGACCGGAAGGGCAGCCGGCGGCTCTCCCGCAGCGCCGCGGTGGCCGCGATCAGGGCCGACCCGGAGTGACGCGCGAACTGCTGCGCCCAGGCGACCGCGTGGTCGACGAACCCTTCGGCCGGGAGCAGCGCGTTCAGCCACCCCACCCGGTAGGCGTCCGCCCCGGTGAACTCACGCCCGCCGAGGATCACCTCGGCCGCGAACCCCGGCCCGACGAGCCGTGGCAGCCGGACCGTGGCACCACCGCCGGGGATGATCCCCGCGGGCACCTCCGACTGCCGCAGCCGGGCACGCGGCGAACCGACGCGCAGGGTGCAGGCCAGCGCCAGTTCGCTGCCTCCGCCGGACGCGATCCCGTCGATCGCGGCGATCGTCGGCTGCGGCAGCTCCTCGATGCGCTGGAAGGCGTCGAGGTGCGCCTCGAGTCCCCGGGAGCGGATCACGCCGTCCTCGCCGGGGGCGAGCCAGTCCGGGTGACCGGACAGATCGCCGTGGTTGACGAAGTACCCGTCGCCTCCCCCGGTGATGACGATCACCTTCGTCCGGTCGGTGCGCTCGGCGAGCCCGTCGCACAGGGCGACGAGTTCGTCCAACGACTCCGGAGGGAGCAAGTGATCCGGCGGCCTGCGGAAGGTCAGCAGGGCGATCGGGCCCCGGTGCTCAAGGGTCCAGTCACCCATGACGGCCGCCATCACCCGGCGAGGGTCGGCCGGCGGCCGATCAGGACGACGGCGGAGCGCTGGGCGGCTCGGCCCTTCTGCTTCTCGGACATGGCTGTCTGTTCTCTCCGCTCGATGAAGGCGGCGTGGCGCGCCGCCGCTGTCACCGAGTCTGGTGAGCCCCGCTCCCCGCGACATCGGTAGAACGTCTGCCGAGCCCGGACCCGGCGACGGTCGGATGACTTACCCTCGCGTCCGGACGGGTGGCGTACGACTACCTGTACCTCGCCCTGTCACCCCAGGTCATCGCGGGTGGGGACGCTCGCCTTCCCCGGTGCCGACGGAATCTCCAGTGTCCGCTGCATCAGCACCGTGTCGATCCACCGTCCGTGCTTGTGCCCGACCGCCGTCAATCGACCCGCGTCGGTGAACCCATGCCGCCGGTGCAGTGCGACGGAGGCATCCGTTCCCATGTCCGCGATGACCGCGACCACCTGGCGTACGGCTGACTCGGCGCAAGCTGTCAGCAGGGCTCCCAGCAGTGCGCCGCCCAGCCCCTGGCCGGTCCGGGCGGGCGCCAGATAGATCGAGTTCTCGGCGGTGTGCCGGTAGGCGGGCCTGGTGCGCCACGGGGCCGCGTAGGCATACCCCGCGACCTCGCCGGACACCTCGGCGACCAGGAAGGGCAGCCCCCGCGCGGTGAGATCGTCGAGCCGCTGGCGCCAGGCGGAGAGGGACGGCGGGGTCTCCTCGAAGGTGATCACGGTGTGGCGGACGTAGTAGGTGAAGATCCCGGCCACCCCACGCAGATCGGACGGGGCGGCGGGGCGGATGACGGGCGCGGCGGTGGTCACTGCGTACGAGTGTAGGAGGGCGCGGGAAGCCCGAAGGGCGTCGCGGCAGCCGGGCCCCTCTCCCCGGCCGCCGTCGGTGTCACATCTACAGGACTGAGCACACGATGGCGGGGCGCCGACTAGCCAGTCGAACTGGCCGGTGGGTCTTCGATGCCCTGGCGATGGACTGCACGTGCCAGGCGGCCCTTGAACTCTCCCTGACCGTGGAGGACGGAGAGGCCCTGGGTCTCCTCCGTATGGTCGACCCGCGTCTCACGCTGCTGCCCGCACCGATCCGAGGCCCGATCGCGACGGCGGCGGAGCCGAGGCACCGGGTCAGATCCGGCGCGGACAGCGCGTCCGTGGGCAACAAGTGCGGCCCGTCGCTTCGGGGGATGAACGACGGACCGCGCCATCACAATGCCGCACCGCCCGCCTCCGCGCGAGGGCTATGACGATTCCGGCGGCCGTGTTGTCTGTTTCTCGACTCTGGACACATGTCCGGCTGAGGCGGGCGGGCCGCAGCCCGTGGGGCTGTGTGAGCCTCCGGCACACCCCCTGAGCCGCCGCCCGGATCGACGGGTATCCGGCTGGATCGGGGAGGGCCCGTCCGGCGTCAGCGGGAGTCACTTCCGGCCCGCGTGCGGGCGCGGGACCGGTGGGGCGCGGTGACATGGATCCACATGAGCAGGTCTTGGACGCGGGCCTTGACCTTAAGCACGGTGGCCGGGCCGTGGGTGTCGCGGGTGGCGATGTGTTCGTGCAGCGGCGGGCCGTCGACGCACTCGGCGCGAACCGCCTTCCGCGACACCGCGACACCCTCCACGCGACATTTACGGCCAGCGTGGGAATCCCATACGAGCCATACCAAGACACAAGAATTGACAGCACCGCACGCACACCCTTGGGTGAAGGGGCCGCGTCACGGGGCACGTGGGGCGGCGGCATCCCGCGCACCTAAGCACCTCAGCACCTCAGCACCGACACATCCGCCCCGCACGCGACCGCACCCGCACCTTCACGGAACGCCCGTTCAGCGCGTACCCCCGGCAGCCCGTCGACACGGACCGCCGATCACCCGCCCCCGTTCCCGATGCGAAGGACGACCATGGCCGAGCCTGTGAGACACGCCCCCACCGCTGACGTCGACGCCGTCATCACAGCCGACGCCCACCTGCTGGACGCCGATCTCCGGGACCTCCTCGCGGTGTCGGCGCACAACGTCATGGAGCCCTTGGTCCCGGGCTTCGCGCCGCAGAACCGCACCCTGCAAGACGCCATACGGCTCGCGCTGCACGCCCCGCACACCGATGCCTTCGCCCTGGACCACGCGCGCCTCCGCTCCACGGGACGCGGCGGCGGCCCGGCGCCCGGGGTCCGCCCCTCCACGGTGTACTGGGCCTTCCGCAACTACCGTGGGTTCAGCGTGGAGGACGAGGCCGGGGCGGACTTCGGGACGGTCCGCCGGATCGCCGCCTCGGTGCGCCTGCTGCTCAAGGCGGCCGTCATCATCGACGACATCCAGGACGGCAGCGAGACACGGTTCGGCAGACCGGCGCTGCACCTCACCCACGGTGTCCCGCTCGCCCTGAACACCGCCTCCTGGATGATCACGCGCGGGCTGCGGCACATGGCGGTCCCCGAGGTGGTCGACTACGCCCTGGGCGCGGTACAGAACGGGTTCACCGGTCAGGCACTCGACCTGTCCACCCACCTCACCGACGTGAAGCGGACCCTGGCCGCCGGACCCCCGGCGGACCGCGTCGAGTTCTGGACATCGGTCGCCGCCCTCAAGACCTCCACACTGCTCCAACTTCCCCTGAACACGGCTGCGTTCGCGCTGGACATACCTCGGGACGAGCGCACGGTCCTTGATGAGAGCATGCACCTCATGGGGCTCGGCGCACAGTTGCTCAACGATCTCCTCGACTTCCTCCCCCACCACTCGGCGGCGAACAGCTTCACCGACTTCAAGGGGCTCAAGAACCGCGTCTGCCTGGAACTCCTGGGGATGTCCACCCCACCGTCCCGCGCGGCGGACGACATGACTCCGGAGGAGTTGAAGTCCTTCGCCCTGGACCACCCCGGGCTTCCGGACGTCATGCTCCGGCTCGCCGATGACGCCGTCCGGTTCAAGCGGACCGCCAAGGAGCGGGTGTTCGCGCTGTGCCGCTCCAAGGAGAGCGCGGCCTACTTCGACGCGGCGATCGAGCGCGTCGGTCACCACATCGACCTGGTCGCCGAGGAGTTGCACACGGCCACCTCCCTGGACGCACTGCTCGTGCCCACCGCGGCGGGGTGAAAGCGCCAGGGGGCCCGATTCCATCCCGTCACCTCTCACGTGGCCGAAGAACACGGTCCGCACCGGAGCCCCGGTCGCTAGCCTGAAATCCGCGTGTCGACATACGGGGGTGGACAGCGGGATGAGAGTCACGCTTGCCGTCAGTGATCCGACGGGGACGGTCATGGGCGGGGCACAGGAACTCTGCACCTGGCTGCGGCGCGATCCCGAACTGCGTATGCGGGTGCGGCGTGTTGAGGACAACGCGCCCCGGGCGGGCACGATGGGCGGCTCCGGGGAGCTTCTCTCCCTGCTGCTCGCACCCGGCGGAGTGACCGCCGCGCTCGCCGCCGCCCTGGTCGCCTGGCTCCAGACCCGTAGAGGCAGCCAGACGGTGACGATCAATCTGCCCGACGGTACGCAGATCACCGTCGCCGCCGACCGGGTACGTGACCTGAGCGCCAGCGACTCCGCGGAGACCGCCCGCCGGATCGCCGAGGGTCTCCTGACCCAGGAGCAGACGCAGGGGCGTGCACAGACACAAGGGCAAGGACAAGGACAGGGGCAGGGGCAGGGGCAAGGGCAAGGGCAGGGGCAAGGGCAGGGGCAAGGGCAGGGGGAAGCGCAGGCACAGACGCAAGCGCAGACCCAGGCACAGACTCAGGCGCCCGTCCCCACCCAAGACCCGCCCCCCACGCACACCACCGACCCTGACCCCCCACCAGGACAGGACGGGACCTGACGTGCCGCCCCTGGAAGGCAGCGACCTCGCCGGACCCGGCTGCCAAGCCGTAGTCGTCGGTACCGGACTCCATGCCCCGGGCGCGGGACTGGACAGCCTGCCCGGCGCCACACGTTCCGCCACCGCGCTCGCCTCCGCCCTGCACGAGGTGTGCGGCATCCCCGCCGACGCGATCCGGCTCATCCTCGATCCCGGCGATCCGACGCAGGTACTGGACGCCGTCAACACGGCGGTGGAGCGGGCCGAAGGCGGTGTCGTCCTCTTCTGCTTCACCGGGCACGGACTCCTCGGGCCCGAGGAGCGTCTGTACCTGGCGACCGGTGCGAGCACGATGGCCGATCACGGGGCGCGCGGAGTGCCGTACGCCGAGGTCAAGGCGCGTCTCGGGGCGGCGGCGGCCCGGTCGGTGGTGATTCTGGACTGCTGCTTCTCCGGGCTCGCGGAGGCCGCCGGGCGACGGTCGCGGCCCGATCCGTACGCCTCCGCGCGGCCCGACGGCAGCTATCTGCTGACGTCCGCCACCCACTACGCCGCCTCCTTCGCACCGGAGGGAGACACGTACACGCTGTTCGGCGGGGCGCTGGTGGAACTGCTGAGGGAGGGCGATCCGGCCGGGCCGAAGTGGCTCACCCTGGCCGATGTGCACCGGCTCCTGGACCGGCGGTTCCAGGGCGGACCCGCGCGTCCGCACGCGGATGCCAGCGGGCGTATCGGGGACCTGGTGATCGCCCGCAACCCCCGGTACGTGGCGCCCCCGGACGGTGTCCAGGAGGAAGCCCCCGGCGACCCCGCCGCCCCTTGCCCGTATCCCGGTATGCGGCCCTTCCTGCCGGAGCAGCGGACGCTGTTCTTCGGGCGGGGCGAGCTGACCCGGGCCCTGGTGGCACGGGTCGAGGCGGCCCCGCCCGGTCGTCCGGTGGTGCTCGTCGGTCCTTCCGGCGTCGGCAAGTCCTCGCTGCTGCGGGCCGGGCTCGCGGCGACCCTGGCGACGGGCGGAGACCGGGTGCTCGTGATGCCCGGTCCCGGTCCCCGCCCGTTCGAGGCCCTGGTCACCCGCTGGGCCGACGCGGTAGGACGGCCCTTCCAGGAGGTGGCGCGGGATCTGGGCGCCGGACGCTTCACCAGCGCGGCGCCCGGCCATCGGGCCCCGCACGTCCTGGTCGTCGATCAACTGGAGGAGATCTTCACCCACTGCCGGGACGACGAGGAACGCGCACTCTTCCTCCGGGCGATGGTGGGCCGAGGACCCCTGGAGACTCCGGAGGAGAGCGGTGCCGCTCCCCGTCTCGTCCTCGGTCTGCGGGCCGACTACTACGGCCGCTGCCTCGCCGACCCCGGGCTGGCCCAGGCGGTGCGCGACGGACAGTTCACGGTCCCCGCGCTGAGCGAACAGGAAGTGCGGGCCGCGATCGAGGGACCCGCCGAGCACGCGGGCCTGCGTCTGGAGGCCGGGCTCACCGACCTCCTCGTGCGGGACCTCAGCGAGGAGCACGGCGGCCCCGTCGCGCTCCCCTTCCTCGCCCACGCCCTCCAGGAGACATGGACCGCCCGCCGGGGCGGGCTGCTCACACTGGCCGGATATCAGGCCACCGGCGGCATCCACGGCTCGGTGGCCCGCACCGCCGAACGCGTCCATGAGTCACTCGACGCGGCCGGGCGTGACGCGCTGCGGGTGCTGGTGCTGCGGCTGGTGCACCTGGTCGACCAGGACGGGCTGGCCGTCCGCCGTCGGCTGCGCATCGAGGAGGCGGGCGCGGGCGCCGGGGTCCTGCAACGGATGGCGGACGCCCGGCTCGTCGTACTCGACGACGGTGAGGCCCAGTTGTGCCACGACTCACTGCTGCACGGCTGGCCCCGGCTGCGCGGCTGGATCGCCGCCGATCTGGACGCCCTCCTCGTCCGCAACCGGCTCGGGCGCGCGGCGGACGCCTGGCAGAGCGACGGCCGTCCCGCGAGCGGTCTGTACGCGGGCCGTCATCTCGCCGCCGCCCGCGCCCTCACCGAGCCCGCCGGGGCGGTGCTGCCGCTGCGTCCCGTCGAGCGGGACTTCCTCGCCGTCAGCGGCCGTGCCGAGCTGCTCAGACGGCGTACCCGGACCGTCGCGGTGGCGGTGCTCGCCGCGCTGACCCTGCTGGCCGGGCTCCTCGCGGTCCAGTCCGACCGGGCGCGCCGGGTCGCCGAGGACCGGGAGAACACGCTGCTGGCGCAGCAACTCGCCACGCGTGCCGAACAGTTGCGTGGACGCGATCCGCAGACCGCGCTGCGGCTCAGTCTCGCCGCGTACCGCACGGCGCCGACCGCCGAGTCCCGGTCGGCGCTGTACGACTCGTACCAGACGGTGACGCCGAGCGTGCTGCCGGGCATCCGGGAGCCCGTGGTGAATCTTGCGTTCACTCCCGACGCGACGGTGCTCGCCACCAGTCAGCGCGGGGGCAGGGTGCAGTTGTGGGACGTCTCGCGCCCCGGAAGCCCGCGCAAGGGCGCCGACCTGACCGGGGACGACACGAGTCCCATCGCGATGCACCCCAGTCGGCCGATCCTCGCGGCGCAGGAGCCGGGCAGGCTGACGCTGTGGGACGTGTCGGACCCACGCGAGCCGCGCCGCCTCGGGGCCCAGACGTTCCCCTCCGGTCCCAGCATGAGCCTCCAGTTCAGCCCGGACGGCTCCGCGCTGGCCGCGGGCGGCAATGCGCCCGGGAGCAATGGTGAACTGGACGGCACGGGGCGGCTGATGCTCTGGGACGTGTCCCGTCCCGACCGGCCGGTGCTGCGCACTGAGCGGACCCTTGAGGAGGCATGGCTGAACGGGGTCTCCTTCCACCGCGACGGACGTCTCCTCGTCACGGCCGGTGCCGTCGGGGAGACCGGACCGGCCCCGGTACGGCTGTGGGACGTGACCCGCCTCGATGAACCCGTTCTGCTCGACACGGCGTCGACGCCGTCCGCGTTCGCCGTCGGGGTGCATCCCCGCAAGGATCTGGTCGTCGCCACGGGGGGTGAGGGAGCGGTCGGCTGGTGGGCGATCGACGGCGGACGGCGGCTCCGGCACATTCCGGTGGGCCCGACCGTGGACGGGATCACACCGACCCCGGAGGGCTGGGGCAACAACAGTATGCCGTCGCTGGCCTTCTTCCCCGACGGCGGGATGATCGCGGTGGCCGACGACAGTGCCGGTGGACTCTTCTTCCAGCGACGAATAGCCGATCTGGAGTCGCTGCACTCCCTCGACGCGGAGGTCCGGCAGTTCCCTTCGGCCGAACCCGTCCAGTCCGTGGCCGTCTCCTCGACGGGGCAGGTGGCGGCGGGTGAACAGGGCGGGCAGGTACGTCTGTGGCCGCAGCGTACCGCCGCTCCGTACGCGGACGGGGCCATGGTCAGCCCCGATTACGGTGGCCATGCCTTCAGCGCGGACGGGTCCCTGATGGCCACGACCACGGGGCGCGTCGACATCACGGCAAGCGTGTGGGACACCCGGGACATCACCCGGCCCCGGCGGTACTGGACGCTGCCGGGACACTGGGAGAGCACGGAGTTCCTGCCCGGCCGGAGCAGTCCGGTACTGCTCGCGTCCCGCTGGGTGCAGGACACTCAGCAACAGCAGTTGCGGTTGTGGGAAGTCGGCGTGGGCGAAGAGCCCCGGGACGGCGCGACGATCGACCTCACCGGTGGGGCGAGCGTGCTCGCCGTCAACGCCGAGGGGACATTGCTGGCCATCGGCGATGCGGGCGAGCGCGACGTGCAGATCTGGGACATCACCGATATCGACAGGCCACGGCGGCAGTCAGTGATCGACACGCCCGTCAGCTACACCTCGCTGTTCGCCGGGGACGCCTTGATCACGCCGGATTCCCAGGACTTGCGCATGTGGGACCTCCGTGACCCGACACGTCCACGGCTGGTCAAGACCTTCAAGGACGGCGGCCTGTACTCGGGTGCCGGTTACGTCCACTCCTCGAAGATCCTGCTCGTCGAGGAGGCGGGACAGGCCGTACGGCTGTGGAGCCTCTCCGACGTGGACAGTCCGGAGGAGGGCGGACGGCTTCCGGCCGGACCGCTTGGCTACTTCCCCGCCGGGGAGGATCTCCTGCTGACCGCGCTCAACGACGGGACGGTCCAGTTCTGGGACGTGAGCGACTTTCGGCACCCCCGCCGCACCACCACCCTGCGCCTCGACCAACAGGCGGAACAGATGACGGTGACCGACGGGGGGCAGTGGGCGGTGTCCGACCCGCCGACGACACTGTGGCAGCGGACACCGGACGGCGAGTGGCGCGCTCCGGCGTTCGCCATCCTGTCCCAGGCGGCAGCGATCGAACAGATTCCAGGACAGGAGCACGTTCTGGCTGTGGTGACGGACCGGGGACGCCTCGCCACCAACTGGTACTGGGACGCCCAGGAGGAACGTGAGCGCACCTACTTCCTCGACCTCCGCCCCGACCGCGTCCACCAGGACCTCTGCCGCCGCTACCCCGACAGTGTCACCGAGGAAGAGTGGAAGCAGCTCTTCCCCGGTATCGCGCACCGCGCCTCATGCTGAACGCGGGCTCCGTCACGTGCAGGGCGTGCAGCAGGTGGGCGCCGGTTCGACGCAGATAGTCACCGCGTCGGTGTTGTCGCCGGTGTCGGGGTCCTTCTCGTTCGCGGTGGCGGTCGCGGTGTTGTGGACGGCGCCGGTCTGCGTGGCCTTGGCCCGCAGGACGAGCGTGGCGGTGGCGCCGACGGGCAGGTCGCCCACGGTCCACCGGCCGGTGGCCGGGTCGTAGGGTCCGGTGCCTCCGGCGTCCGCGGAGAGGAAGGCGAGACCGGCCGGGAGCCGGTCGGTGACATGGACGCCGGTGGCCCGGTTCGGGCCGGTGTTGGCGACGGTGACGCGGTAGGTCACCGTCTGGCCGACGGTGACGGTCGTGGCGTCGGCGGCCTTGGTGACACTCAGGTCGGCGGCGGGCTTGACCTGGGTGAGCGCCTCGTCGGAGGTGGCCGTCAGCGGCTGGGGCGTCTCGCCGAGCCGGTTCTCGTAGGTGGCGGTCGCGGTGTTTCTGATCACCTTTCCGGCGCTGGCCAGGTCGATGACGACGCGGTACTCGGCCGTGGTCCCGCCCGGCAGGGTCTCCGTGTTGGCCAGCCGGCCCCCGGCGGCGGCGGAGGCGCCGGTGCCCAGGTAGAAGACGACCTTGCCGGTCTCGGGGTCGTAGTGGCCCTGGTCGTCGCCCGGTGCGTCGGTGACGGCGCCCGTGTTCGGGCCGTCCACGATCCGCAGGGAGCCCGGCACATAGGTCGTCCCGGGTGGTACGACGTCGGTGAGGACCAGGGCCTCGGCGGGGCCGCCGCCCTCGTTGCGGGCGGTGATGCGGTAGGTGAGGACGTCGCCCACGTCCAGCGGCCCGGCGGGGATCGCCGTCTTGTGGAGGACGATGTGGGGGGCGGTGCCGAAGAAGATGCCGTCGAGGAAGTTGCCGATGCCGCGGTTGCCGCCCGCGGCGGCGATGGAGCGGAACGCGAACCGGGTGAGGGTCTGCCCGGCCGGGACGACGTAGGTGCCGGTGTAGTGGCCCCAGGCGTTCTTGCCGTCGGTGATGCGCCGCTGCTCCACGGTCGACCCCGGGGCGCCGATGTCCAGCGCCATGGTGTCGTCGCCGAGCCGGCCGCGGTGGTACAGACGCCAGTACAGCGTGATGCCGGGGGTGGTCGGGAGGTCCTGGTAGAGGGTGGAGACCTCGTTGGCGTTCAGTTCGGCGAACTGGGCGCCGTCGGCGGAGGGGACACCGAGAAAGCCGGAGCGCCACAGTTCGACCATGTGGTCGGAGGCGGTGGTGAGCCAGCCGGGGACGCGCTTGGCGGCCTGGGTCTGGGAGGCGTCCGGCAGGATCTCGAAGTCGGTCACGACGGGTTCTTCGAAACTGCCGTTGACGAGGGTGACACGGAACGGCGCGGGGGGCGTGGACATGGTGCTTCTCCTCGGAGTTCACGCTGCTGGGGCACGCCGACCGACCGGCACGATCCGTAGCCGCCGGAGCGAACCCATTACGTTCAGTAGCGAATCGCGGGAGTTGCACTACGTACAGTGGCGCCCCTTCGGCTCCGGCCAACTCCGTGTGACGGGTTTACATATGCCTCTGGCAGGCCACTTCCCCGCGCCAAACAGGCACCGCGACCCCGGCCGGGCAGGGCCGGAGCCGCTTTCGGCACCTTGGGCGCGACCGGAAACACCGTCACCCGCGCGCGGACTCACCCCCCGTCGGAGTGAATCGAGCACGCTCGTGTTGACGTCACTCAGGGGCGGTCGCCGGTCGCGCGGTGCACGAACGCGGGCGGGAGGTTCGCCCACACCACCTCCGAGCGCTCCAACCGGTCGAAGCGGTCGCGCAGTTCGGCGGTGAAGTGGCGGGCGGGCGGGGTCCAGGCCGCGTGCACATAGGCGAAGGTGGTGAACCGGCCGCCGGGGGCGAGCGCCCCGGTCACGGCGTCCAGGATGTGCCCGCGCCGCTCCTTCGGCATGACCGTCCAGGGCAGTCCGGAGACCACCACGTCGGCCATCTCGCCGTCCGCCGCGGAGAGGTCTTCGGCGGAGCCCTGGACGACGGTCAGCCGCGGGTCGTCACGGGTGGCCGCGAGACCGGCGGCGAGCACGGGGTTCAGCTCGACGGCGACGAGCCGCGCGCCGGGGGCGAGGCGGGCGAGGATCGCGTCGGTGAACACACCGGTCCCGGGTCCCAGCTCGATGACGAGCCGGGCCTGTTCCAGGCCGATGCCTGCGGTCATCGCGAGCGCCAGCCGTCGTGAACTGGCGGCCACGGCCCCGGTGGTCAGGGGCCGTCTGAGGAACTCGCTGGTGATCGACATGGCGGTCATGTTCGGCACGCCGGGGGTAGCCCCACGTCGTATCCCGGGCCGGTGCGTGTACGACCGCGGGAGGACCCTGTGACGCCCGCCAGGACGATGTGGGCGGGGCGGGCGCGGACCTAGCGTGAGGTGGTGCACCGGCTGATCGCGACCCCGGCCCGCCTGCGGCGGGCACACCCGTGGCTGACCGATGTCGTGCTGTTCGTGCTGGTGGCCTTTCCCCCGGTGATCCGTACGGAGCCGGGCTGGCGGCCGGTCTGGGTGCAGGCGATCCTCTACGGGGCCCTCGTGCTGCCGCTGCTGTGGCGCCGACACCACCCGGTGCTCGTCGCGGCGGTGGTGACGGCGGCGTTCTGGGCGCAGTACCTCGGACATGTGTGGGGGCAGGAGCCGGGGCGCGGGGCCGTCGCGGTGGCCGCGGTCCTCGCCACGCTCACCGTGCGCGGGCTGCGCCGGGCCGCCACGGCGACGGCGGTGTCCACGGCCGTATGCGTGGTCCTGTGGTTCCCCCTGTGGCAGCGCGAGTACGGGGGCACGAGTCCGGGCGACGCGTGGCTGACCTCGCTCGCGGTGGTGCTGCTGCTGGCCGGGGCCTGGGTGTTCGGCGAGTGGGTGCGGGCGCGGCGGGCGTACATCGCCGAGTTCGAGCGGCGCGCGGAGCTGGCCGAGTCGCAGCGGCTGGCGCTGGCGCGGGTCGCCGTCGCGGAGGAGCGGGCGCGGATCGCCCGGGAGATCCATGACGTCCTCGCGCACAGTGTGAGCGTGATGGTGCTGAACGCGGAGGGCGGCAGGCTGATCCGGCGCAGCGACCCCGAGGCCGCCGACCGGGCGCTCGGTGTCATCGGCGCGACCGGCCGGGAGGCGCTGGGTGAGCTGCGACGGCTGCTGGAGGTGCTGCACACGCCTGGTGAGAGCGGCGGGGACGCCGGGGACCGTCGCAAAGGGACCACCGGAGACGCCGGGGATGGTCGCATTGGGACCGCCGGGGATGACGAGGACGTTCATGAAACCGGGGACGGTCGCAAAGGGACCGCCGGGGATCACGGGGATGACGGGGACCGTCGCGAAGGAACCGCCGGTGCCACCGACGACCCCCAAGACGCCAGGCACCTCGTCGCCGACCTGCGGCGCCTCGTCGACCGGCTCAACACCACCGTCCCCCGCGCCCGTCTCGACATCCGCGGAACGCCCCGCGGTCTCCCCTCCGACCTCACCCTCCAGACGTACCGGATCGTGCAGGAGGCGCTCACCAACGCGGTCAAGCACGGGCCGCCGGACGCGGCGATCCGGGTCCGGGTCGACACCGGGGCGCAGGGGCCGGGGCGGCTGGTCCGGGTACGGGTGGAGAACAGCGGCGGCGGCCCGGCGTGGACCGGGCGTCCCGTCCCGGCGTCCTCGCCTGGGCGGGGTCTGGCCGGGATGCGGGTGCGGACCGCGCGGTACGGCGGGAGTGTCGACGCCGGTCCGACTCCGGACGGCGGCTACCGGGTCGACGCCGTCCTGCGCCCGGCCGGGGCCGAGCCCGCCACGGTGGTCCCGTGAACCGCCCGGAATCGGCGCAGGCGGTGTCCCGGGTGCTGATCTGCGACGACCAGGAACTGGTGCGGCTGGGGCTGCGCATGGTCGTCGACAGTCAGCCCGATCTCACCGTGGTGGGCGAGGCCGCCGACGGCGACGCGGCGCTCAGCTCCGTGGCCGCGCTGGAACCGGACCTCGTCCTGATGGACGTCCGGATGCCGGGGCTGGACGGGCTCGCCGCGACCGAGCGGCTCTGCGCGCGGCCGGACGCGCCCCGCATCCTCGTCGTCACCACCTTCGACCTCGACGAGTACGCGTACGCCGCACTGCGCGCGGGAGCCAATGGCTTCCTGGTCAAGGACGCTCCAGCCGAGGAGATCCTGGTGACCGTGCGGGCGGTGCTGCGCGGCGAGGTCATGGTCGCCCCTTCCCTCACCCGGCGCCTGGTGGAGCGTTTCGTACGGCAGGGTCCCGCCCGCGCGCCCGAGGAGCGCGGGCGGCTGGCCGCGCTCACCGACCGGGAACAGGAGGTGCTCGCCCTGGTCGCCCGGGGACTGCCCAACGGCGAGATCGCCGACCGGCTGTTCGTCGGGGAGACGACCGTCAAGACCCACCTCGGCCGTGTCCTGGCCAAACTCGGCCTGCGGGACCGCGTCCACGCCGTGATCTTCGCCTACGAGAGCGGGCTGGTACGGGCCGGGGACTGACGCCGCGCCGCACCCGCGCGCCGCGCTCCCGTGCCGGGCTGCCTACGCTGGGGCGGTGTCCGAGATCCCCCTGCGCCGCGTCGCCGTCCTCGTGCTCGAAGGAGCGAAACCGCTGGACGTGGGCATCCCCGCGCAGGTGTTCACGACCCGCGCGAGCATGCCGTACGAGGTGCGGGTGTGTGCCGCCGCGCCCGGTCTGGTCACCGGCGGCGACGGGCTGTCGTACCACGTGGCGCATGGGCTTGAGGCGCTGGAGTGGGCCGATCTGGTCTTCGTCCCGGGCTACCGGTTCCCCGATCGCGAGGACCCGCCGCCCGCCGTGCTGGAGGCGCTGGTCGCCGCGCAGGAGCGGGGCGCGCGGCTCGCGGCGATCTCCACGGGGGCGTTCGCGCTCGCCGCGACCGGTCTGCTGGACGGCCGACGTGCCACCACCCACTGGCACTACGCGCGCGCCCTGGCCCGCAGGCATCCACGGGTGCGGGTGGACGAGAACGTGCTGTTCGTCGACGAGGGCCCGGTCCTGACCTCGGCGGGCGCGGCCTCGGGTATCGACCTGTGTCTGCACATCCTGCGCGGTGATCTGGGGGTCGCCGCGTCGAACCATGCCGCGCGGCGGCTGGTGGCCGCCCCGTACCGCAGTGGCGGCCAGGCACAGTACGTGCCGCGCAGTGTGCCCGAGCCGCAGGGCGAGCGGTTCGCCGCCACCCGGGAGTGGGCGCTGCACCGGCTCGGTGAACCGCTCGGCCTGGAACGGCTGGCGCGGCACGCGGCCGTGTCGCCGCGTACGTTCTCGCGGCGCTTCGTCCTGGAGACCGGCTACACGCCGATGCAGTGGGTGACCCGGGCCCGGGTCGACCGCGCCCGGGAGCTGCTGGAGCGTTCGGAGCTGAGCGTGGAGCAGATCGCCGCCGAGACCGGACTCGGCACGGGCGCCAATCTCCGGCTGCACTTCCAGCGCGTCCTGGGCACGACCCCCAGCGACTACCGGCGCACCTTCACCGGCGGTCAGTGACTCCTCGTCCGGCCCGCAGGTGTCGCGATCCTTGCGGATCATGGCGTTCTCGCCGCTGTCCCCCGCCCGTCCGCCGGGCGAGGCTGACCAGGAAGGAACGGACCAGACAGTTCACGAAGGGACACCGGAATGACCCGCATCGCCGTCAATGGGTTCGGCCGCATCGGACGCAATGTGCTGCGCGCCCTGCTCGCCCGGGACAGTGACCTGGAGGTGGTCGCCGTCAACGATCTCACCGATCCTGCGACGCTGGCCCGGCTGCTCGCCTTCGACACGACCGCCGGGCGTCTCGGCCGCCCGGTCGGCGTGGACGGTGACACCCTCACCGTCGACGGGCGCCGGATCAAGGTGACCGCCGAGCGCGATCCCGCCGACCTGCCGTGGGCCGCGCTCGGTGTCGACCTCGTGCTGGAGGCCACCGGCCGCTTCACCTCCGCCGACGCCGCCCGCGCCCATCTCGCCGCCGGGGCGTCGAAGGTCCTCGTCTCCGCGCCCTCCGCCGGAGCCGATGTCACCCTCGCCTACGGGGTCAACACCGACGCCTACGACCCGGCCGCCCACACCGTCGTCTCCAACGCCTCCTGCACCACCAACGCGCTCGCCCCGCTCGCCGCGGTCCTCGACGCGCTCGCGGGCATCGAGCACGGCTTCATGACCACCGTGCACGCCTACACCCAGGAGCAGAACCTCCAGGACGGTCCCCACCGCGACCCGCGCCGTGCCCGCGCCGCCGGGGTCAACATCGTCCCCACCACCACCGGGGCCGCCAAGGCGATCGGCCTGGTGCTGCCCGGCCTGGACGGCAAGCTGTCCGGCGACTCGATCCGGGTCCCCGTCCCGGTCGGCTCCCTCGTCGAACTCAACACCACGGTCGCCCGCCGCGTGACCCGCGAGGAGGTCCTCGCCGCGTACCGGACGGCGGCCGAAGGGCCCCTCGCGGGCATCCTGGAGTACTCGGAGGACCCGCTCGTGTCGTCCGACATCACCGGCAATCCCGCCTCCGCCGTCTTCGACTCGGCCCTCACCCGCGTCGAGGGCCACCACATCAAGGTGACCGCCTGGTACGACAACGAGTGGGGCTTCTCCCACCGCGTCGTGGACACGCTGGAGTTGCTCGCCGGACAGCGGGGCGCCGCGTAGTGGACGAGGGCAACGCCCCCTGTGTGTGGGCGTGTCCGTTCTTCCGCGCTGTATGGCAGTGCTGCCGCTTGTCGTGCCGGAGCGGATCGCCTGGGATGGGGGCATGAGCGAGGACAGCGGCGGGGGGCGCGGCAGGGGACCATCGGGCTCGGTCAGGGTGTGGCCCTGTAGGTGTGCGCCATTCTCGGCGCGGGGATCCTCCGGCTGCGGGCGAGGTCCGTGGCGGGAGGCGGCGGACCGCGGCCGTCCACGATCAGGTCACGGCAGCGTGCGGGTGACTGATCCCGTACCCGGGTGCCATCGGTGTGCCTGGTGACGGCTGGTGGGGCGGTTTGCCCGGTGTGAGCGCCTGTGCGCCCCGCACGCCCTCTGCCCGGATTCCGCCACCTCGGCGCACCGTCGCAGGTGTGGGGTACACCGGGGAACAGGAGTGTGCGGGCCGTGGCGACGGCAGCCGGTGCCCGGAGGGCGCGGTGCTGACGATCGACGCCGGGCCGCCGGAGTACCGCTGCGACGAGTGCCGCCACTACTGGGAGCTGGACGAGACGGAGCCGTACCGGCGGGCGGGTGCGGAGGACATGCCGACCCTGTCGCCGGGGGACCCGGGCGAGGTGGGACGGGGGACGGCGGCGTTACCCGGCCTGGTGGAGCCGGGGACGGCGGCGTAACCCGGCGTGGCGGAGGCGGGGACGGCCGCGCAGCCCGGCGTGGCGGAGGCGGGGACGGCCGCGCAGCCCGGCGTGGTGGAACCGGGGACAGCCGCACAACCCGGCCTCAGACGCCGCAGCCGGGAATCGTCGTCCAGTCGACCGAGGAGCTGATGGCCACGCGGTAGCCGACCCCGGTGTCGAAGTCGGGTCCCGGTTCGGTGTCCTCCTCCCGGAGGATCTCGTCCGTGAGGAAGTAGATGTCCAGCGTGGTGGGGCCGTCCCCGGAGGGGCGGGTGAAGCACAGGCTCGAGGTGCCGCCCCCCGGTGTGTCCGTCTCGTCGGCGCCGAGCCAGCCCTCGCGCCGCGCGGCCGTCCGGTAGTGCTCGATCACCTCGGACTCCGGCCCGGGATGGACATAGGTCCGGTCGGCGTACAGGTGGACCTCGCCGCTGTCCGCCCAGCATCCGGCGTCGACCCGCTCGAAGCCTTCCGGCACGATCGCGCCTCGCGGCCGGGAGTCCAGCACGCTGTACTCCGTCAGCGCGTCGACCTGACTCACGGTGCCCTCGCACCCCCCGCCGGCGACGTCCTCCAAGGTCTGGCAGCCGCTGACGACTCCGGTCGCCACGACGCCCGTCAGCGCGAGCGCGGCCCAACGGCCCACCACCGTACGAGAACGCAAGCCCGGCTCCTGTCCCTGGTCGGGAAACGGCGGAGGATCGATCCTCCGCGACGCGCCGAGCGTACGGGCCCGTTGGTCAGTCCCGGGCCGTTTCGATCAGTTCGATGAGGTTTCCTTCCGGATCGGCGACATACGCGTACCGCATCCCTGCGGTCGCGCCGGGGGCGGGCGGTGAGATCTGTCCGGCGCCGCACTCGCCGGTGAGCCGGGTGAACGCGGCGTCGAGGTCGGGGACCTGGAGAGCGAGGTGGGTGTAGGTCTGTACGGCGGTGGCGGCGAACGGGTCGGGGTAGGAGACGGGGCTCGACCCGCGCCGTTCGACGAGTTCGACGCGCAGCCCCTGTCCGTCGCCGAGGACGACGGTACGGACGCCCGCCTCGGGCAGTTCCAGGCGTTCTTCCACCTGGGTGAGACCGAAGGCGGTGCCGTACCAGGGCTCCTGGGTGGAGAGGTCCCCGACGGAGAGGCTGATGTGGTGGAAGCGGACGGTGGTCATGGGGACTCCCCTGCTGATGCTGACAACCCTGAAGGTTAATACCATTCACCTGGTAAGTGATGTTAACCTTAGCGCCATGAGCCCTCCCGTCAAGCGGCGCCCCACCGGCCACCATCACGGAGATCTGCGCAACGCCCTCCTGACCGCGGCCCTCGACCTGGTCGGTGAGCGCGGGCCGCACGGCTTCACGCTCGCCGAGACCAGCCGCCGGGCAGGGGTGAGCGTCGCCGCCCCGTACAAGCACTTCGCGGACCGGGAGACCCTGCTCGCCGAACTGGCCGTGCGGGGCTACCGCGAGCAGCGGAAGCGGTTCGCCGAGGCCGTGGGCGGCAGTACGGACCCGGTGGAGCAGCTCGCGTCCTTCGCGTCCGCCTACGTGCGCTTCGCGGCGGAGCGGCCCGCGCTGTTCGACGTCACCTTCAACGCGGGCCTCGACAAGGGCCGGTTCCCCGAACTGGCGGCGGCCGGGGACGCGGTGGCCGGTCTGCTGCTGCCGGTGGCCGAACGGCTGGCCGCCGGGCGGGAGGACGCGTTCGATCTGCTGCTGAGGGTCGCCGGTGCCGCCCACGGGCTCGCCGTGTTCCTCCGCCAGGGCCTGTTCGGGCTGGGCGGCGACGCCCTCACCGCCACCGAGGCGAGGGCCGCCCGCACGGCCCGGGACATCGCACGGCAGCCCGAGCGTCCGCGCACATGACCCACCCGACCGGCACGGCGGCAGCCGTCCGCCTCCGACACCGCGCAGCAGGGAGCAGCCCCATGCCGGGCACACCCCAGGGCACCACCCGCCGCCGACTGCTGTTCGGCGCGCTCCCGGCCGCCGCCCTGCTGGCCGCCGGGTGCGGCCGGTCACAGCCGGCCGAGGACGACCGGCCGCCCCTCGCGCTGATCTACGACGGCCCGCAGGGCTGCTCCGCCTGCGCGCCGACCGTGGCCGCCCTGCTGCGGAACGCGCCACGGCCGTTCCGGGTCCGGTACGTGGGCGCCGAGACCCCGCTCACCGCCGCCGCCCTGACCGAGGCGCGGTTGTACGTCCAGCCCGGCGGCGGCGCCGACCTCGCCGGTACCTGGCGGCACCTGCGCGGCTCCGCCGGAGCGGTCCGGGACTGGGTACGGGCGGGCGGCAGCTATCTGGGCCTTTGCTTCGGGGCCTACCTCGCCGGACGCGACCCGGGCTTCGACCTGCTCCCGGGGGACACCGGCGGATACATCGACTCCCCCGGCGCCACGGTCCGGGACGCCCGCGACACCGTCGTACGGGTGGACTGGCGGGGCACGCCCCGGCACATGTACTTCCAGGACGGACCGGCCTTCTACCTCGACCGGGGCGCCGACGCCACGGTCCTCGCGACCTACCCCGACGGAACGCCCGCCGTCGTCGTCGCCCCCTACGGCGTGGGCCGGGTCGGCGTGAGCGGCCCACACCCCGAGGCCGACGCCTCCTGGTACACGGAGAAGGGGCTGCGCAATCCCGACGGCGTCCGGTCCGACCTGGCCTACGAGTTGATCGAGGCGACCATGGGGCGCCGCTGAGACCCGGCGGACGTGGAGCCGGGGTCGACGTGCGGGGTCAGGGCCGCGATGTCGGCGCCGAAGCCCACCACGAGCGGGCCTTCCGGGTACGCGGTCAGCGCGTGGACGGGCGCGGGAAACACCAGTTCCCGCCCTGTCTGCCGCCCGGTCGCCGGCTCCCACAGGCACACCGTTCCGTCGGAACCACCGGTGACGACCCGGAGTTCGCCACCGATCACCGTGGTGACCACCGCGGAGACGGTGCCCTCGTGGCCGTTCAGCCTGCCGACCTCCTGTCTCGTGGTCAGGTCCCACACGCGCACGGTGGCGTCGTAGCCTGCCGTGATCGCGTGCGCCCGACCGCCGACGACCGCTGTCGCGACCGCCCACGCTTCGCCGTCGTGGCCCGGCAGTGGCTCCCCGGCCGGTCGTCCGGTGGTCAGATCCCATATCCAGATCGCGCCCCGGCTCATACAGCCCACCGCATGGGGCCTGCCGTCGATCACCAGCGTCTCGACGGCCATCAGGAAGTCGTCGTGTCCGGTCAGCTCGCCGACCTGTTCCCCACCGGCCAGATCCCAGACCCGCACGGACACATCGTCGTCGCTGGCGAGCACGCACGGTCGCCCCCGGACGACAGCCGTGCCCACACACCATGCCTCACCGTCGATCCCCGGCAGTTCGCCGGTCTGGTGCCGGGTGGCCAGGTCCCACGCGCGTACCGCCCAGTCTTCGGCCGTGACGACGTACGGCCGGTCGTGCACCGTCGCCGTCGCCAGCGCCCACACCCTGCCGTCGAGGCCGGTCATGGGTCCGCCGACCGGCCTACCGGTCCCAAGGTCCCGCACCTGGACCGTCCGGTCCTTGCTGCCGGTGATCACGACGTGACGGCCGTCCAAGGAGGCCGTGGCCACCCCGGTCACACCGCTCGTGTGACCGGACGGGATCATCTGAAAGTCGGCGTCGCTTCGCGAACCGGTCGACCACAGCACCCGCCAGGGCTCGGCGTCGGCTTCCGCCACGGGCACGGCGGCGATCAGCGCCGACAACTCCAGGTCCCCGTATCGAGCCGCGTCCAACGCCAGCACCTGCCGCCGAACCCACGGTGGGGCCTCCCCGTGCAGGTCCGCCGACGCCTGGTACACCGCGGCCAGCAGCCGCGCGTCGCGATCCGCGTGGGGCCCTCCCCCGGAGTCCAGCAACCCCCGCACCCGCTCCGGGTCGCCGTTCACCAACCACCCCAGATCCGCCCACCTCGGACCCGCCCCGGGCAGACCCGTCGCCGTACCGTCCGCACCTTCATCGCCACTCATGGCGAGCACGGTAGACGCCCCCGCTGACGCATCAGCCCCCGGCCGACGTCCTAGCCCGACGTTCTGTCGCTTCCGCCGCTGTGGCCACGGCCCCGGCGCCCTCACCCTGAGGACCAGAGCGTCAGGCCCACACCTTGACCTCGCCAGGGCCCCGGTACGCAGGCCAACTCCCCTGCTCGCCGTCCGGGTTGCCGGTCCGGACGAAGCCGAGCCACGCCGCGCGCATCCGGCGACCGAGCGCCTCGACCTCCTCCGGGTCCGCGCCCCGCAGCATCGGCGCGTCGGCCCAGGCGTCGGTGCCGAACAGGAACGGCAGGTCGACGCAGTGGGTGGCGCCGAAGGGGTTGCCGCTCGCCGCGTAGTCGAAACGGAAGGCCCACACCGCGGCTCCGGCGCCGCTCAGGCGGTCGGCCAGCCGGAGCACCGGCCGGGTGAAGGCGAACCGGCCCGCCGTCCGCTCCAGGGCGGACACCGCGCGCGGGCCCAGCGCCGGGACGCGGCGCAGCCGCCGCACCGCCGGGTTGGGCACCAGGAAACCGGTCATCTCCTGCGCCGTGAACCCGATGACGACCTGGAGGTCCCCCGCCGACGCCCGGACATTGCGGACCCACTGGTCGCGGGCGGGCAGCGGGCCGACGCCCTCGACCGGGCGGAAGGCGGGCGTCACGTTCAGGCCCAACGGCCGGGCCGCCGCTTGCGCGTAGCGGTCCTGGGCGGCCAGGACGTCGGCGACGGGCGCGGTGCGGGGGTCGGCGCCGAGCGCCCGCAGGAAGCCGCGGGCGGTGCGCTCGGCCGCGCGCGCGTCGCCGAGGCCAAGGCCCGCCGGGCTGCTGTGCAGGATCGCCCGCCGGAACGTCGTCCGGGCTTCGGGGATGCCGAGAAGGCACTGCACGGAGTGGGCTCCGGCGGACTGCCCGGCCACGGTGACCTGGGCGGGGTCGCCGCCGAACGCGGCGATGTTGTCGTGCACCCAGCGCAGGGCGGCGATCTGGTCGCGCAGTCCGAGGTTGCCCTCGGACACCCCGGGGGCGCGCAGATAACCGAAGGCGCCGAGGCGGTAGTTCACGGCGACGACGACGATGTCGCCCTCGGTGGCCAGGCGGTGGCCGTCGTACCAGGGCAGTGATCCGGCTCCGGTGATCCAGGCGCCGCCGTGGAACCAGACCAGCACCGGGCGGGCGCGGTCGTCGGGGGCGGGGGTGGTGATGGTCAGGGTCAGACAGTCCTCGGCCTGTTCGCGTGGTGCCGGTGTGCCGAGGACGGGGTCGAAATGGGACGGCGACTGGGGTCCGACGGGGCCGTCGGTGACGGTGTCGCGTACATCCGTCCAGGCGGGCACCGGCTCGGGCGGGGCGAAGCGCTCGGGGGCGGTGGCGTACGGCACGCCACGGAACACGGTCAGTCCGTGTTCGAGGTGGCCGCGTACGGGTCCGCCGGTGGTGGACGCGGTGTGGGGTGCCGGGTGGGATGTCGAGTGGGGTGACATGGCCGGGGGCTCCGTTCGGTGGGGGGTCCGGGGTCCGAGTGTGCGGCACGATCGTCGCATCGCGCCCCGGGGCGCGGGTCGGACGGGTCCCCTGGATGGTCCCGGCGAGGGTGAAGCGGGGGCGGCCGGGCGGCTGCCGCCGGACCGCCCCCGTCCCGCGCGGCCGGGGTCAGGGCCGGCCACCGGGAGTCATGCCGACGCGGGGGTCACGTCGACGCGGAGGTCACGTCGATACGCAGGTCACGCCGACGCGGAGGTCACATCCACGCGGACGTCACGTCGACGCGCGGGCCATGTCGAAGCGGGGCTCCTCCGTGCGGGGGCGTTTGATCTCGTAGAAGCCCGGGACGGCCATCAGGTGGAGGACGCCGTCCCAGAGGCGGCCCGCCGTCTCTCCGGTGGGCGCCGGGGAGACGACCGGGCCGAAGAAGCCGGTGCGGGGCTCGCCGGGGGGTGTCTCCAGCGCCATCACGGGGGTGCCGATGTCGTCCCCGGCCAGGGCGACAGCCTCGGCGTGGGAGGCGCGGATCGCCGTGTCGTAGGCGGTGGAACCGGCCGCCTCCACCAGGTCGCCGGGGAGCCCGGCGTCCGTGAGGGCGGCGGCGAAGTCCCAGTCGCTCAGGAGGTGGAAGCGGGTGCCCAGTGTGGTGAAGAGCGCGCCCAGCGCCCGCTGTCCGAACCGCTCCTCCACCGCCGCGCACACCCGCACGGGAGCCCACATGTACTCCCCCCAGTCGCCCTCGGGGTTGACCTCCAGGTGTTCGTTGAGCACCGAGAGGCTCATCAGCCGCCAGCGGATGTCCACCGGCCGCACCTCGGTGACCTCCAGCAGCCACCGTGAGGTGATCCAGGTGTATGGGCACACGGGGTCGAACCAGAAGTCGACGACGCGGCGTTCGGGCATGTGATCCACTCCTCGCGCTGGCGGACGGGCGGCTGCCCCGTGAGGGGAACCAGCCATCCTGCCAGGGCGGGCGTCCGGCGTCACTTGAGGCCGGAGTGGGACAGTCCCTCCACGAACTGGCGCTGGGCCAGGACGAAGACGATCAGCATCGGCAGGACCGTGAGGGTGGCGGCGGCGAGCTGGGTGTTCCACATCTGGCCGCCGTAGGCGTCGGTGAAGCGGGTGAGGGCCTGGGGCAGGGTGAACATCTCCGGTGAGGTGAGGTAGACGGTGGGTTCGAGGTAGAGGTTCCAGGAGGCGAGGAAGGTGAGGATCGCCACCGCCGACAGCGCCGGGCGGGCCAGGGGGAGGCAGATCCGCCACCAGATCGCGGGGCGGCCGAGACCGTCGAGCCGGGCGGCCTCCTCCAGTTCGACGGGGAGGGTGATGAAGAACTGCCGCATGATGAAGGTGCCGAGGACACAGGGCGCGGCCAGGGCGGTGACCAGGATCAGCGGCCAGTGGGTGTTGATCAGTCCGGCCGTCTTGAACAGCTGGAACAGCGGCACGATGGTGACCTCGCTGGGCACCAGCATCCCGGTGAGCACCACCAGGAACAGGGCGTTGGCGCCGGGGAACCGGATGCGGGCGAAGGCGTATCCGGCGAGGCTGGACACCGTCAGGGTGATGAGGGTGACCAACGTGGCGATGTACACGCTGTTGACGTACTGGCGGGCGAACGGCTGGAAGGTGAACGCCTCGGAGTAGGCGGCCAGGGTGGGTGAGTCGGTCCACAGGGAGGGCGGGGCCTGGAAGATCTCCGCGAGGGGTTTGACGGAGGCCGCCACCATCCAGACCGTGGGGACGACGAACGGGAGGGACAGTACGGCGAGGGCGAGCACCAGCAGGGCCCGGCGGACTCGGTCAGTCCTCATAGAACACCCACTTACGGCGCAGCTGCCATTGCAGCAGGGTGAGCAGCATGACGAAGGACAGCAGCATGAGGGCGAGGGTGGAGCCGTAGCCGATGTCGTTGAACTCGAAGGCCTGCTGGAAGACGTAGTAGACGAGGACGGTGGTGGACAGTTCCGGTCCGCCGCCGGTCAGTACGGCGATCTGGGCGAAGGACTGGAGGGCGCCGACCACGGTGACGATGACGGTGAGCAGGACCGTGGGGGAGATCAGCGGGAGGGTGACGCGGAAGAAGACGGTGCGGCTGCCGGCGCCGTCGATGCGGGCGGCCTCGTACAGCTCGCGGGGGACGCCTTGCAGGGCGGCGAGGAAGAGCACCACATTGACGCCGACGCTGCGGACGACCTGGGTGAGGACGACGGAGATCATCGCGGTGTCGCCGCGCTGGAGCCAGTTGGGTCCGTCGATGCCGACCGTGGCGAGGAGTCCGTTGATGCCTCCGTTGTCCTGGAGGAGGAAGCCCCAGACCAGGGTCCAGGCGACGACGGAGACCACCACCGGGGAGAAGAACAGGGTCCGGAAGAGGGTGACCCCGCGGAACCTGCGGTTGAGCAGGACGGCGATCAGCAGTCCGAGGCTGATGTTGACGACGACCACGCCGCCGGAGAAGAGCAGGGTGGCGAGCAGGACGTCCGGGAGCTGCGGGTCGTCGGCGAGGGCGGCGTAGTGGGCGCCGCCGACGAAGGTCTGTTCGCCGGTGAAGACGTTCCGTTCGTTGAGGCTGTACCAGATCGCCATGCCGACCGGCAGCAGGACGAACACCGCCACCCCGATGAGCTGCGGCAGGATGAAGAGGTAGCCGGTGAGGGCGTCGCGCCTGCGGGTGGTCCAGAAGCCGGGCCCGGTGGCCCGTGCGGTGCGGGCGGCGGACGCAGGCCCCTGGGGGCGGGCCTGCGCGGCGGCCTGGGTGGTGGTCACCGGGCCAGGATGGGTTCGATCGCGGCGCACACCGAGCGCAGGACGGCGGGGATGTCGGCGTCGGGCTGCCACATGGCGTCCAGGGCGGTCTTGCCCTTCTGGGCTATCTCGGCGGGGCTGGTGTGGTTGGGCAGGGTGACGGCGTCGGGCAGTTGGTCGACGACGGCGTTCTGGAGCTGGGTGGCGTCCAGGACCTGGTTGTTGGCGGCCAGCTTGGCTCCGGTCAGCAGGGACTTGCGGGGCGGCGGGAAGTACTGGGCGAGCTTGGCGGCGTTCTCCGGGTTGGTGAGGTAGGCGAGGAAGTCGGCGGCCTGGTCGGGGTTCTTGCTGGAGGCGAGGACGCCCACCCCGGCCTGGCCGAGGACGGCGTAGTCGCCCTCGGGGCCGGACGGCAGCGGATGCAGGGCGAAGTCGAACGTGCCGGTCAGCAGGGAGGCGCGGGAGACCTGGGCGACGGTGAAGGCGGCGTCACCGGCGAAGAAGTCGGCGGTGGTGCCGGGCCCTGGCATGGCCTTGGTCTTGAACGCCGCGTCGTGCAGGAAGGTGAACGCCTGCTGCATCTCGGGGCTGGTGAAGGTGCAGGTCTTGCCGTCGGCGCTCCACGCGGAGGCGCCCCAGCCGGTCCACACGGTGGCCAGGGTGTTCCACGCCTTGTAGTCGAAGTCGCGGATGACGAAACCAGCCTTGCCGGTCTTGGCGTTGACGGCGGCTCCGGCGGCGGCGACCTGGTCCCAGGTGAGGGTCTTCGGGTCGATCTTCTGCCCCGCCTCGGCGAGCAGATCGGTGTTCACATACAGCGCGTAGGGCGAGTTGGAGAAGGGGTAGGCGTAGAGGGTGTCGTCGCGGCTGAACTCGGCGGTGACGCTGCCGAGGAGGTCGTCGTAGTCCCAGCCCGGGGTGGCCTTCAGTTTGTCGGTGAGGCCGAGGAGCGCCTTGGACTCGATGAGGTCGCTGGACAGGTCGCCCATCCAGGCGAGGTCGGGGGCGTTGCCACCGGCGATCTGGGTGGTGAGGGTGGTGTTGTACTCGGCGAACGGGAGGCTCTCGAAGGTGATCTTCGTGACGTCGGGGTGGTCGGCCCGGTAGGCGGCGGCGATGCTGTCGAGCAGCTTCAGCTGGGCCTCGTCCGAGGTCCAGACCGTCATCCGCAGCTGGGTCGCCGTGCCCTGGGTGTCGGCCGCCGGTCCGGAGCAGGCCGCGGCGAGGGCGAGTGCCGTGGTCAGGGCGACGGCGCCGAGCGACCTTCTGACTCTGTTCATGTGCGGTGTTTCCTTTCGGGGGTGCCCGGGGGCGGCTCAGTAGCCGACAACCTCGGGCCAGTGCAGTTCGACGCCGGCTTCGGACAGCCGGCGCTGGAGCTGATCGACGAGCCGGGGCTCGTCGGCGACCTGTCGGGGGCTCAGTGCGCGGTCGAGGCAGAACGCGGTGAGTTCGCCCGCGGACTCGCCGATGTTCCACTCGACCGGGTGGAGCCGGTAGGCGCCGTTGGTGATGTGGGTGGTGCCGATGTTCTTGGCGGCGGCGACCAGGTTCTGGGTGCGGACCGGGATCAGGGCGCCGAGCGGGATCTCGAACGGCGCCGACTCGACGTCGATGTAGTTGTCGCCGCCGGTCGAGGGATGCAGGTCGATGCGGTACATGCCGACACCTACGGAGGCGTCGAAGCGGGCGGGTCCGCCGTGGCCGCGGGCCTTGATGGAGATGTCCTGCTCACGGATGGTGGTCAGAGCCCTGATCCGGCGTGATTCACGGATGTAGGGGGCCTGGGCGAAGCCGTCGGCCGTGCCCACCAGGTCGCCGCGCAGCCGCAGTCCCGGCCAGCCCCGGCCGCCGTCGGGGCGGGGCGCCTCGGTCTGGAGCCAGTAGAAGTAGGCCCGGGACTGGGCCTTGGCGGCGGTCAGGTGGGCGAGCCGGTCGGGGGTGTCGATGATGGAGCCGCCGAGGTAGTCCAGCTGGGGCCAGTTGGCCAGCACGATGTCGCTGTCGTAGGCGCCGTCGGTGAAGGTCTGCCGGGCGGCGATCCGCCGGAACTGCCACAGATCCCGGTCGCCCGCGTCGAACCGGGGGTCGCCGCTGACGTCCCGTTCGGGGTTGACGTTCATGGTGCGCTGCTCCGGCACCAGGGTGCGCGGGTCGGGCGCGGTGAACGACAGCATGGGCGCGCCCCAGAACGGCGGCTGCACGGAGCGCCAGTGGTCGTAGTCGGCGGGGCGGGCGATGGTGTGGTCGCCGGGGACGTGGTCGAAGACGAAGCACCAGGCGATGGACTGGACGTTGGCCGGGTCGGCGGTGTCGGCGGCGCTGGGCTCGCCGGTGTCGGAGCGGGCCTCGGCGCCGACGACGTACTCGGTGCCGGTCAGTGGGAGCAGGTCGCCGGTCTCGGTGCCGTCGAGCACGTACCGGGCGGTGATGGTCTGTTCGGCGCCGGTGTGCGGGTCGGCGACGGTGACCGAGCGGACCACGCCGTCCACGACGTCGGCGGCGACCGGGACGGCGGGTTGCAGCACGGTGAGCCGTCCGCCGGACCGGTAGGGGGCGAGGAGGGCGTCGATGACGGCGACCGCGACCCGGGGTTCGTGGCACAGGCGGCTCACGCGGCCCCGGCCGGGGTTGAGTTCCCGGTCGGCGCGGGCCTCGGGGGACAGCGGGTAGTGGTCGCGGTAGTAGCGGCGGATGTTCTCCCGCAGGGCGCGGTAGCGGGCGGTGACACCGAACCGCTCGACCCAGATGTGTTCGTCCGGTGGGACCGCCTGGGAGGTGAGCTGGCCGCCCAGCCAGGGGTACTCCTCGGTCAGCACCACGCGGTGGCCGCGCTCCAGCAGGGCGAGCGCGGCGGCGACCGAGCCGAGTCCGCCGCCGATGATCGCCACGTCCGTGGCGTGGGTGGTCACTGGTGGACCCTTTCTGTCGCGGGCCCCGCTTCGGGGTTCGTGGTCGGACGCTGGTGAGAATCGGGGTGACGGCCTGGGTCGGTCATGAGTGGTCCTCGGGGCGGCGGTCGACGACGGTCTCACCGGTCTCGACCCCGGCGGTCAGCAGCCGCTGGGTGTCCAGGGCGGCCCACTCCTCGGGGTCGTTGATGATCAGTTGCCGCAGCAGTTCCAGCGCTTCGGCGGCGACCTGTTTGCGCGGGACCCGGAAGCCGGTCAGTGCTCGTCCCTGGGCGCGGTGGCCGCGTACCTCGCCGAGCGCGGCGACGGAGATCGCACCGGGGACGTCCAGGCCGGCGGCGGACAGCGCGAGGATGACGTCCTCGGTGAGGAAGGCGTCCTCGGCGACGATCAGGGTGGCTCCGGTGGCCTGGGCGAGCCGTGGCAGTTCGGCCATACGCTCCTCGCCGACCAGCAGGAACGCCATCCGGCCGGACGCCGAGGCGGCCTCCACGGCGCCGCGCCGGTCGCGGGCGGTGGCGGTGTCGCGGCCCCGGTGCACATAGAGGGCCTGGCGGTGGCCGCGCGCCGCGGCCTCGTCGAGCAGGGCGTGGGTGGCGCTGACGTAGTCGACCCCGACGTACGGCACGGCGGCGGCCGTCTCGTCGCGGCGGCCGACGGCGACGAACGGGAACTGCTCGGCGACCATCCGCTCCAGTTCGGAGCCGACCATCTGCTGGCCGAGGAGGATGCAGCCGTCGGTCAGGCGCAGCCGGGTCTTGCGGTGGAACAGGCTGCGGGTGCCGTTCTCGACCGGTGAGGAGGTGAACAGCAGCAGGTCCCAGCCGATGGTCTCGGCGGCGCGCTCGATGCCGTTGAGCAACGGGCCGTAGAAGTCCATGCTCTCCGGTGACAGGGCTTCCTCGTAGGTGAAGACGCCGATGATCTGGTTGTCCAGACCGGCCAGCCTGCGGGCCGCCGGATCGGCGACATAGGTGGCCTGTTCCAGGGCCGCCTTGACCCGGGCGCGGGTCTCCTCCGAGATACGGACGTTCGTGTCGTCACGGTCGTTCAGGACCACCGACACGGTGGTCTGGCTGACGCCCGCGATCTCGGCGATCTCGCGCTGGGTCACCCGGCGCGGCTTCGTTGACATCGATCCTCCGCTGATAATGCGTATCCGCAACGAACATCGGTGACCTTAAACCGATGGAAACAAGTTGGCAATCCCCCCTTGACCGCCGGGTCATGTGGTTGACATCGTCCGTCTCGCCGCGTTGAAGATAGGCATTATCACGACGAGACCCGGCCAGATCCCGGTCAGACCCGGGTCAGGTCCAGGTCAGATGCACGTCAGATGCACGTCGGAGACAGGTCAGATCCAGGACGGGACGCGGCCGGACAGGAGCGCACGATGACAACGCCCCATGCTCACGACCCCCGGCTCAGCCGCCGCGGTCTGCTCGGCGCGGCCCTCGCGGCCGGTGTCGTACTGATCGCCGAACCCACCGCCATCACCGCGCACGCCGCCCCCGGAGACGTCACCCTGACCGCCGGCGGGATCAGTCTGCTGGCCAGTGTCGGCGGGCGGCTCGCCATCCGGGACACCACCGGCGCGACCCGCTCGGCCGGGTCGAAGTTCCAGGTCAAGGACCGTCTGACCGGCATCCATCTGTCCACCGGCGGCACTCCCGCGCTGACCACCCTGGCGGACGGGACACCGGCGATCCGGATGGACTACACCTTCGACGCGGCGGCCGGACCGACCACCGTCACCGGCTGGTTCAGCGTCGCCACCAACCGCGCCCGGCTGGAGTGGAAGATCACCGGCGCGGACACCTTGGTCCCGGACGGCTTCCTGTTCAGCCGGGCGATCCAGACACCGACGGCGCCCGACGACTACATCGCGATCACCGAATGGGTCCGCGACACCGGCGGCGGCATCCCCTACGAGGACACCGTGGGCGTCGCCCACACCTCCACCTGGGGCACCCGGCACGGACTGTTCCTGCTGGAACGCTCCCGCCAGGCGTGGACGAACAGCACCTGGGTGCACGCGCCGGGCACGGTCGACCCGGCGGGCGGCTGGACCAGCCGGGCCGACTTCTTCTTCTCCGAGACCCGCCCGTCGGCCACCGCCACCATCGGCCGCGGCGTCGAACTCGGCCTGGAAGTCACCACCGACCGCGACTTCAACCTGTACACGGTCCCCGGCGAGCCGATGCAACTCACCGCGCTGGTCGCCAACGGCGGCGCCGCCCGCACCGCCCAGCTGGAACTGTCGGTGCGCGACTACGACGGCACATCCCTCGCCGCGACGACCGTCACCGGCAGCATCGCCGCCGCGGGCACCTGGCAGCACACCTTCACCGTGCCCGCCCCGGCCGCCGGGATCGCCTTCGCCGAGATCGTCGTACGCTCCACCGGGGACGAGGCGTTCGCCCGGACCAACCTCGCCACCCTGCCGCCGTACACCTACCAGGCCGGTGCCAGCAGCATGTTCGGGATGGCCAACTACCCTTGGCTGCTACGGCCGAACGCCACCGCCGTGCTCGATCTGTGGCAGCGGGTGGGCGTCTCGCTGGTCCGGATCGCCTACGACGGCGGTCCCGGGCTGCCGCCGTCCGCGTTCGACGCGCGCGGCATCCGCCACAACATCGAACTCCAGCCGTCGCTGGAGGCCACCGACACCGAGGCCGCCGCGTGGGCCGCCGACAAGCTGGCCGTGGCGCAGGCGGCGGGCGCGGGCTACTTCGAGGTCGGCAATGAACTCAACCGCCCCTTCAACACCGGCGTGGCCGCCCAGGCATACCTCGACAAGGCACTGCGGCCGGTCCACGACCGACGGGCGGCGACCGGCGCCACGATCAAGCTGATGAACAACGGGCTCGCCGGGATGGACAAGCCCTGGGTGGAGAACTTCATCGCCGCGGGCGGCTGGAACCTCATCGACGCGTTCGCCTACCACCCCGGCCGCGGCAACTTCACCCCCGACTACATCCCGCCCGGCACCGACTGGGGCACCGGCGCCGAGGGCACGTACTGGAACTTCTACGGCGGACTGAAGCAGCTTCAGACGCTGATGGCGCAGCACGGCCAGAAGGAGATCTGGCTGACCGAGGCGTACGCGCCGACCAAGCCCAACAGCTGGTGGCACGACACCTACCGGCACGCGGCGGAGAACGTGCTGCTCACCCTGGCGCTGGCGAAGGCCGAGGGGGTCACGCATGTGTGCTGGTACCAGTTCCACGACAGTGTGCTCGGGATGCCGCAGGTCGCCGACCCGGACAATGTCGAGTACCACTACGGCCTGATGAACCGTGACCTCTCCCCCAAGCCGTCGCTGCTGGCCTACGCCACCGCGGCCCGGGTCCTCGACACGGCGACCTTCCAGGGGCGGCTGACCTTCACCGACCCGCAGACCTTCGGCCTCTGGTTCACCACCTCCGACGGCCCCGCCCTCGTCCTGTGGAACCGCGCCGACGGCTACCTCCTCAACACCACCGGCACCCGCACCGGCGGTCACTTCCCCGCCCCCGAGGCATGGGTCGACCCCTGGCCCACGAAGACCTCCCTGTCGGTCGCCGCCCCCGGCCCGGTACGCGAGGTCGACGCCATCGGCCGCAGCCGCCAACTCTCCCCCGTACAGGGCCGGGTGACCCTCACCCTCGACGGCGCACCACGAGTGCTCTACGGTCTGACGCCGGTGACCACGCAGGGCGTGCACCGGCTGCCGGACTGAGCGGCCCCGGCGCGCCGGAACGCGGACGCGTCACGGTCGGGGAGCCGGTGCGTACGCCGTCCCGGGTGCGACGTACCCGCGGACTCCACCGGCCGGGCGCGGCGGCATGAGCCGTCCGTGGCGTACGCCGAACTCGTGAGGATCTGCGTGGCGTTGCCGGCGGTCCGTGGCGAGGACTCGGCGACGGCCCATGTCACGGAGGCGGCGGCCCGGCGTGCGGCGTCGTCGGCACGGACTCCGGTGGACGACCGACCGGGACGACGTATGTCGTGCTGCTGGGCGGCCGATCGGCCCCCGGCCGAAAACCGCCTCGCCCGATCGGGCTAACCCCGCCCCCGGCCCGCGTACGGCCGGGGCCCCCGGGCAGCCACTCCAGGGCCGGAATCACCGGCCCAGAGGTCTGACCGGTACGGCGGAAAGGTGACGGCATCATGCGTACGGAGGCCATCCAGCGGGTCACTCTGGTGTTCTCGCTGTTCGATGTGAACGGCAACGGTGTCCTGGACGCCGAGGACTTCACGCTGATGAACGACCGGGTCGCCGCGGCGGCGCCGCACGCGGCCCAGGACGCCAAGGACACCATGCGGGCGGCCTTCGAGGAGTACTGGGAGGCACTCGTCACGGGCTATGACACCAACGGAGACGGGGTGATCAGCCTGGAGGAGTTCATCGCGTGCGTACTGGCGCCGGAGCGCTTCACACCGGCCGTCGTCGCGTTCGCGGACGCGCTCGTCGCACTCGGCGACCCGGACGGCGACGGACACGTCGAGCGCGCCGACTTCACCGCGCTGATGATCGCGATCGGCTTCCGGCCCGCCAACATCGACACCCTCTTCGACGCCTTCGGCCCCGATGAGCGGGACAGCATCGCGGGCGCGACCTGGCACGAGGGCATCAAGGACTTCTACGGCGCTGACAAGGCGGGCATCGCGGGCGACCACCTGCTGACGGGCACCGGCTTCTGACACGCGGACGACTTCGGTCGGAACACGGTCGCCGTGCGTCAACTCGGTTCGTTAGGTTGTCTCTTGTACACCCCGAGCATCCCGAACACCGTGGACACCAGCTTGGACCGCCGACCCACCGTTCCGGAGGACGACCTCGCATGACGGACATATCCGCCGCCTCGGCCGACGCGCACAGCCGGATCAGGACCGACCAGGCACACACGGCCCGGATCTGGAACTACTGGCTGGGCGGCAAGGACTACTACACGGTGGACCAGGCTGCCGGGGACCAGATCCGCCAATTGCACCCCGGTATCGGCGACTACGCCCGCGCCGACCGGCTGCTGCTGGGGCGGGCGGTCCGGCATCTCGCCGGGGAGTGCGGCATCCGCCAGTTCCTGGACATCGGCACCGGGCTGCCCACCGCCGACAACACGCATGAGGTCGCCCAGGGGATCGCGCCGGAGTCCCGGATCGTCTACGTCGACAACGACCCGATCGTGCTGGCCCATGCCAAGGCCCTGCTGACCAGCACGCCCGAGGGGCGCACCGCCTACCTCGACGAGGATCTGCGCGATGTGGACGCGATCCTGGAGCAGGCGGCCGAGACACTCGACCTGACCCGTCCGGTGGCGCTGATGCTGCTCGGGGTCGTCATCTTCGTCGAGGACGACGAGGAGGCGTACGGCACGGTCCGGCGGCTCATGGACGCGCTCGCCCCGGGCAGCCATCTCGTCCTGACCCACACGATCACCCGGTCCGACATGCCGGACGTCGACGCCGCCGTGGCCTTCTGGAACGAGCACGGCACCCCGAAACTCACCCAGCGCACCCCGGCCGCGATCACCCGCTTCTTCGACGGCCTCGAACTGCTCGACCCGGGTGTGGTGTCCTGCAACCGCTGGCGCCCGGACGACGAGGGGGCCGAACTCCCGCCCGAGGTGGCCATGTTCGGCGGTGTCGGCCGCAAGCCGTGACCGGCGCGGACGCCGCCGCCGGATCACGCGACCGGCGGTCGCCTGGGAGAACGGCGACCGCCGGGGTATGCGGGGCTCTTCGGTTGGCCTGTCCGACTACGGGCGGACCGGACCGGACTAGAAGACGCTCAGGCCGTAGAGGCCCAGCGGCCGGGTGACCGGCTCGAAGAACGTGGTGCCGCCGACGGTGCAGTTGCCGCTGCCGCCGGAGAGCAGACCGTAGGCGGTGTTGCCCGCGAAGAGCGGACCGCCGCTGTCGCCGGGCTGGGCGCAGGCGTTGGTCTGGATGGTGTTGTAGACGAGCTGGCCGCCGCCGTAGTTCACGGTGGCGTTCAGCCCGGTGACCGTGCCGGTGCGGTAGCCGGTGGTGCTGCCCGAGCGCTCGATGGCCTGGCCGAGGCCGGGGCTGCCGGCGTTGATGATGTCGCGGTACGTGCCGTTGTAGAGGTAGACCCGGCCGTCGGCGTTGGCCGCGTTGGAGTGCTGGATGACCCCGTGGTCGTAGGTCGGGAAGACGGTCTGGCCGGGGACCGCCGTGCCGATGTTCCAGCTCGGCCGTCCGCTGGTGCAGTGACCGGCGGTCAGTGCGAAGTACTGGCGGGCCGAGTTGATCACGTTGAAGCCGAGGGAGCAGCGGACACCGGCCGAGGTGATGGCCTCGCCGCCCGCGATCAGCCGGCTGAACTTGCCCGGGGTGCGCTTGATCTCCAGGGCCCCGGCCTGGGCGCCGGCGGCCTGCTTGATCTCGTTGATCTCCGCCGCCGAGACGGTGCTGTCGGCGGTGACGACGACCTTCCCCGACGCCTTGTCCGTGAACCAGGCCGTACCGCCGATGTCGGCGCCGAGCACGGCGTCGCTGGCCTGGGCGAGTTGGGCCACGGTGGGCTTCGCGGCGGCGGGCGCCTGGGCCGCGACGGCGGTGGGGGCCACCAGCGCGGTGACGGCCGCGAGGCTGGCGACGACGGTGGCGGCGCGGGCTCTCCGGGCGACGGAGTCCGCCGACAGGAACGTCTTGACCTTCACATGTCCTCCGATGTGGGGGTGCTGGGCCCGGTCGCAGTCCGGGCTCTCGGTCATGCGGTCATGTCGGTGGCGGTCCCGAGGACCGTGCGGGTGTCCTGGGGGCGCCACGGCGACAGTTGTGATCCTGGGCGTGAGCCGTCCCTGCCAACAAGTTGGGCTTTCGGACGCCGCTACGAGGGGGTTTGTGCGCCCGACAACGTTGGCAGGAAGCCGCTCTTGCCCCGCCTGGGCGTGGCCGGGGGGCGATGGGTCGCCCGGCGGAGCCGACGGTTCAACGTGTCACCGGTGTTCGGATTCCGGTGCGGTGCCGGGCGCGGCGCATATGCCGGGAACACGCCATGCGGCGGCTCGCCACGATTCCCGGTTTCCTCAAGTCCTAGTAAAGATTTGGCTGTTCAGCGCAACCATCGGGGCACGGGGAGATCGGGCCCGACGGGCTCGTCCGGTCGCCTGGCCGATTTGCGAAGATCACGTGGAGGGTTCCGGTACGTCGTGTCGTACGGCGCGAGGGAGCGCGGCGGTGGCACCCCCGGCCCCGGCTCGCGGCGCGGCGCGAAGACAGTGGTCGGACCAGTGACCGCGTTTGACGGCGGGAAATGCATCCGGCAGCTCCCGGGTGGCCGGGTCCCTATGGGTGGATTGCCCGCCTTGGGGCGAGGGCCGCGCTGTCCGGTTCGACGCCGGAAGGGGCTCGGGCGGGGCTTCCGGTTGCGCTGGAAGCCGCGCCTCCGGTCCGTTGCGGGGGCGGGGTGCCGCAGGGGCCCGGGACCGGCGCCGACGGCGGGCGCGGGGCCGGGGTACGGCAGGGTGCCCGGGACCGGCGGCGGGCGAGGGGGCCGGGGTGCGGCAGGGTGCCTGGCACCGGCGGCGGGCGCGGGGGCCGAGTGCGGCAGGGTGCCCGGCACCGGCGGCGGGCGCTGGGGCCCGGGTGCGGCAGCGTACCCAGGACCGGGACCGGCACCGGCGGCGGGCGCTGGGGCCCGGGTGCGGCAGGGCGCCCGGGACCGGCACCAGCAGTGGGCGCGGGGGCCGGGGTGCGGCAGCGTACTCGGGACCGGCACCGGCGGCGGGCGCGCCCCCGCGGCCCCGTCCGGCCCGTGGCCGCCCCTCCCCCGCGCGGTCCGCATCCCGCCCGTACCGCACTGTCCGCTCTGAGGAGAAGCGCTTCTGCTGGACGTCCCCGGCTGCTTACAATCGCGGGAACATGACCAGATCACGCGTGAGTATGAAGGACGTGGCGGTGGCCGCCGGGGTGTCCCTGACGACCGTCTCCGACGCGCTCAACGACCGCGGGCGGCTGCCCGAAGCCACCCGCCGACGGGTCCGGGAGGCGGCCGATCAGCTCGGCTACGCGCCCCATCGCACGGCCCGGAGTCTGGCCAAGGGGCGCTCCGGGATTCTGCTGCTGTCGGTGTCGCTGCCGGAGTCCACGCCGGGTTCGGCCGTCGACATCGAGTTCTTCGTGCAGTTGCTGAGCGCCGCCTCGGGGGTCGCGCTGCACCGGGGCTGGGCCCTGGTGCTGGCCCCGGCGACGGAGGGGGAGCCGTCGGTGCCCGTCGACTTCGACGGGGCGATCGTGGTCGACCCCCGGCCGCACGATCCGCTGCTGCGGCTGGCGGACGCCGAGGGCAAGCCGGTGGTGACCGTGGGACGCGACCTGGAGCAGCCGGACCGGCCGCATGTGGACAACGATCACGCGGCGGCCGTGCACCAGGCCCTGGACCTGATGGCGCGAGCGGGTGCCGAACGTCCGGCGCTGCTGGCCAGCGCACCGGACTCGTCGTACGTACGGGACTGTGTGGACGGCTATCACGCCTGGTGCGCGGCGCGCGGGTCGGCGCCCCGGGTGGTGACCGCGAAGGGCGGGCTGACCCAGGGCGCCGGGTATGAGGCGGCCCGTGACTTCCTGACCGGGCCGGACCGTCCGGACGCGGTGTTCACCACGCTGGACTCCCTGGCCCTCGGGGTGCATCTCGCCGCCCGGTCGCTCGGGCTGCGGATGCCGGACGACCTCCAGGTCGCCACGCTCAGCGACAGTGAGGCGGCCCGGCAGGCCCGGCCCGCGGTGACGGCGATCGACCTCGACCCGGTCGGGACGGGCCGGGACGCGGTCCAGTTGCTGATCACGGCGATCGAGGAGTCCGGAGCACCGGCACCGGTCCTGGTGCCGACCACTCTGCACGAGCGGGGCACGACCGGCGCGACGGCCGCCGGCTGACGGGCGCTGTCCCGCCGTTCCGCCCGGGTCATCCCCGGGCCGTGGTGGCCGGGTCGGGCGGCCTCGGAGCCATCACCGGGATCTCCGGGCCCCCGGGGCGCGGGTGCCGCGCGAGGTAGAGGACGCCGGTGACGGTCAGGACCAGCCCGATCAGGGGGACGGCCCACTCCAGGTACCAGGGGGCTCCGGCCGCGAGCAGCTGAGGCCGGGGCCAGGCGATGTTCACGGTCTCGAAGCAGACCCAGAGCACCGCGATCACATTGACGGGCAGTCCCCAGCCGCGCAGGTGGAAAGTGCCGAGGCGGGGGTCCCAGCGACCGCGCAGCCGGGCCCACAGGGCGGCGACGGCGGCGAGGGTGAAGGAGGCGTAGAAGCCGCCGGAGGTGAAGGCGATCAGGGTGCTGACGGCGGAGCCGTTGAGCCCGACGCAGAGGATCGCCGCGCCGATCACGGTGGTGGTGAGCACGGCGTTGGCCGGGACCTGGTTGCGGGCCACCTTCTGGAGCCGGTCGGAGAAGGGCAGCGCGCGGTCCCGGCTGAGCGAGAACAGGGTGCGGGTGCCGGTGGTCTGGATGGCGATGGAGCAGGCGACGAAGGAGGCCAGGACGACGCCCTGGAAGGGCTTGGCGACCCAGCCGCCGAAGGAGTCGGTGACCAGCGGGGTGAGCGGGTCGACCGTGAGCACCTGGACCAGGCCGGTGAGACTCCGCTCGGCCTGGACGACGGCCACCGCGTTCATGACGATGACCAGGCCGACCACGACGAGCGACATCAGCAGGGCACGCGGCACATGCCGGCGCGGGTCCTTCACCTCCTCGGAGACGGCGGAGCAGGCGTCGAACCCGACGAAGGCCCACCCTGCCACCGCGATGGCCGCGAGGAAGCCGCCGGTCGAGGAGCCCTGCCAGTTGTCGGCGGCGCCGAGCGTGTGGAAGAACACCGACCAGTCGTGGGCGGCGAAGAACACCAGCAGGATCAGGCCGATGGCGACGCTGGCCACGAGTTCGGCGGCGATCCCCACATTGACGGAGTACTTGAGGGGGTTCTGGCCCAGCAGGTTCACGGCGGTGACCAGCAGCAGCACGCCGAAGCCCCACAGGAGCTGTTCGCGGGCGCCCGGTGTGCGGCCGAAGAGTTCGGCCATCCAGAAGCCGCCGAGATAGCTGACGGACGCGAAGGTGATGATCTGCGTCCAGGCGTAGAGCCAGCCCGCGAACCAGCCGTAGCGCGGTCCGACCAGCCGTCGGCTCCACTGGTAGATGCCCCCGCTGACCGGGAACTGCGAGGCGAGTTCGGCGAAGACGAGGGCGAGCAGGATCTGCCCGGACAGGGCGATCAGCAGGGCCCAGATCCAGGCGGGGCCGCTGGCGAACATTCCGGCGCCGACGATGGAGTACAGGCCGACGACGGGTGAGACGAAGGCGAAGCCGAGGCCGAAGTTGGTCCAGAACCCCAGCTCGCGCTTGAGCTGCTGCCGGTAGCCGAAGGCGGCCAGCTCCCGCGCGTCCGCGTCGGTGTCGATGTCCGCTTCTGCTCCGGCCGGGTGGGGTGAGGTGTGCGGGGTGGGAATCATGACGTGCTCCCGTGGTTCGGTGGATCAGCGCCGCGCTGTCCGCGACTGCCCGCCGTACAGGCCGGGACGCAGGTGGTGGAGGTAGTCGGTCGGCCAGTCCGCCGCCGTACCGAGGGCGATCCGGGCCGGGGCCACCTGCTCGCCGGGGCCCAGGGGGAGGGTGAGCGAGCCGTCGGGTGCCACGGCGCGGGAGTGGCCGGTGAAGGTGAACGGGGCTTCCCGTCCGGTGCGGTTCACGTAGAGGTGCGGCAGCCGGTTGTCCAGGGCGCGGGCGCGGGACGCCAGGTCGTGGTCGGGGCCGTAGGGCGCCATGTTGGCGGCGACGCTGACCAGGAGCCGGGCGCCGGCCAGGGCCAGGGTCCGGGCGGGTTCGGGGAATTCGATGTCGAAGCAGATCAGCGGGCCGACGGGGACCCCGGCGAGTTCGACGACGGCGAGCCGGTCGCCGGGGGTGAAGTGGTCCCGTTCCCGGCCGAACAGATGGGTCTTGCGGTACACCCCGGCCAGGGTGCCGTCGGTGTCGACGCAGGCCAGGGAGCTGGCCACACCGTCGCCGGTGGCCTCGGGGAAGCCGACCGCCACCGCCGTGCGCCACCGCCGGGCCAGCTCCCGGACCCGCCCGATCTCCGGGCCGTACGCGTTCAGCGCCTGCTCGCGTACGGCGCCGAGGTCGTAGCCGGTGAGGAACAGTTCCGGGAACACGATCAGTTCGGCGTCCGCGTGTCCGGCGAGGACGGACTCCAGGCGGTCCAGGTTGGCCGCGGTGTCCCCCGGGCGGGGGGTGAGCTGGGCCAGCACCACCCGCAGCTCGGATCGGCCCGGCCCGGCGGTGGTGCTCACTCCAGTCCCAGGCCGTAGCCGGCGTCGGACAGCCGGCGCACACCGTCGGCGGTCACGGTGTAGTTGTCCTCCACCTTGAGCAGCACGAACTGGTCGCCGACCCACACCCCGGTCTCCGGCTCAAGCGAGATGACGCTGTTCTCCCGCAGCACGAAGTCACGGTCGACCAGATGAGAGCGGTAGATCGTGGGGAGTTCACAGGCCCGCAGCCCGACCCCGTGGCCCATGGCGTACGGGGTGCGGGGCAGGCCCTGGCTCTCCAGGTAGGAGTTGACCGCCGCGTCGACGTCGGAGGCGCGCGCCCCGGGCCTGGCCGCCTGCTCTCCGATGTGGTGGGCCGTGATCAGTGTGCGGTAGGCGTCCGCGACGGCCTTCGGCGGTTCGCCCACGAAGCCGGTGCGGGCGATGTCGGAGGCGTAGCCGTGGGCTCCGTACAGTCCGATGTCGAAGAAGTAGGCGTCGCCCTCCTTCAGGGTGCTGCCCTTGCCGAACCAGGTGCCGCTGCCCCGGCGGTGGTTGCACAGCGAGTGGGACAGGAACTCGGCGCCGTCGCGCTGTGCCGATGCCATGGCCGCGGCCAGGACGTCGAAGTCGGCCAGCCCGGGGGCGGCTGCGGCGAGGGCGGCCTCGGCGGCGCGGGCGTTGACCTTGCTGGCCGCGTCGAGCAGCGTGATCTCCTCGGCTGTCTTCTCGATCCGCAGCTCGTACAGCCGCTGTCCGACCGGGACGAACCCGGTGCCGGGGGACGCGGCGCGCAGTCCGTCCAGCACCTGCGGGTCGATCAGCTCGTGTCCGACCCGGTCGGCGCCGGTGAGGGCACGGGCCAGGTAGGTGGTCCAGTGGACCGGGTGTCCGACGGCGGGCGCCCACGACGGGATCGGGTGCACGGCCCGTATCCAGGGGAGATCGGCCTCGGGCTGCTTGATCTCCTCGTCCACCCAGGGGACGAACAGCTCGACCGCGCCGTCCGCGTCGACCACGGCGGCGAACCAGTCGAACGCCTCGGCGATGATCTGCGTACGGTAGTCGGACGCGTACCGGATGTGGTCGAACCCGGTGAGGACGAGGTGGCTGAGCCCCTCCTCCCGCATGAACGCGGTCAGCCGTTCCCTGCGCTGGGTCCGGAGGCGGTCGACGTCGATGTCGGGCCAGGTGTACATGGTGTGTCTCCCCAGATGTCACGGCGACGGCGGTGCGGAAGCAGAGTGCAGAAGCGCTTCTGCAAACTGTGGGAGTCATCTTTGGTGAAGCGCTTCTGCAAGTCAATATCCGGGGTGGGGTCGGTTGCGCACGGAGGGTGGCTGGCGGGGTTCGCGCGGGCGGTGGGTACGTCCACCGGAGGGCGTCCCCGGCGGCTACCGCTCGGCCGGCGTGACGATGGCCGCGCGCTCCCGCGGTGGTCAGGGATCTGGTGGACTGATCACCCGGGAGGGTGAATGCGTGCGGAACGGGGGTTCGGTGCCTAACC